>DASYRE010000024.1 GCA_036004685.1 Candidatus Polarisedimenticolia bacterium
GAGGTCGCCGAGGCGCCCGGATCGCAAGGCGCGCCAGAGCGTCGCGTACCCAAGGCGGTACGCAAGCGAGGCGCAACGCGGCGAGCCGGGATGGATCGGGGGCCGAATGTAACATGATTTTTGAGACGCGACACTAGATCGGCCGCCGACCTCCCGCCCCGCCGCGCCTCGGCGGTGCGTCTCGTGGAGACGCGCCGTTTCGGCGTGCCTCGCGATTCGTGAGTGGTCGACGGCGGCCTGTTTTCCGCGACGCGCTGCCGGAGCTCGCTGCGTCCGTCGTGGAAAGCCGCCGTCTCAGCGGCTGCCGCGTCCTGGCATCCAATCGAGACAGAACCGCGCCAGGGCTTCGGCGGCGGCGCGGCATCCGGCCGGGTTGGCATGGACGTGATCGAAGAAGAGCGGCTCGGGGTGCTCCGTAAAGCTCTTCACGAGGTTCACGACCGGTACTCCCTGGCGGGCGCCGAAGGCTTCGACGAGCGGCTGGTAGATCACGAGCCGGTCGCCGCCGGAGCGCATCTGATTGGCGTACGGCCAAATCACCAGGACCAGCGGGATCCGGCGCGCGGAGCACTCGTCCCGCAGCCGCGACAGGGCGAACTGGAATTCCCGGGGCGACAAGCGCGGCCGCCTCGCGGCCGGAGAAGCGGCCGGCACCTCCCTCCGCGCGAGCTGCTTCAGTCCCCCGTACAGCCGGCTGGCCAGAAAAGGCTTCTCCCAGCGGCGAATCCGGAGCATCCAGGCGGTCTGGAAGTCGGAGCGCGAGCCCCACGAGTCGGCATCGTTGAATCCGAACGTCGCCAGCACCAGGTCGGGCCGGAGCGACGCAGCGTGCATCTCGAAGTAGCGAAGTCCCTGATAGGCGGTATAGCCGGGGACGCCGGCGTTGATCACCTCCACGCCGCCCGGGAGCTCCGCCCGCAGCCGCTGTTGCAGGATCGCCGGCCAGGTTTGATCGTCCTCCACTCCCAGGCCGAAGGTGGTGGAGTCGCCCAGGGCCAGGATTCTCAGGCCGCGCTTGGCGGGCGGGATCTCGGAGCCCCGCAGGCCGTCGTGGTTGGTCGAAACCGTGAACCCGATCGGGGTTTCGCGGATCCGTCCGGTGATCCGCCGGCCCTTCAAATCGGGCTTCAGCTTCCAGAAGAGGGCCGGGTCGGCGATCATGGTATCGTTCAGGGAAGGCAGGCCGAGAGTCTGGATGATCTGCTCGTGCTCGCGGTGGCGCGAGACGTCCGGGGGAGGGAAGACGAGGCGGGCGACTCCCTCGGCGACGGCGCAGAACAGGAGCAGCGAGACCATTGAGAAGAGGAGCTTCCGGGCAAGGCTCACGGCGCGATTATAGACTTCCGCCGCCATTCCGGAAATCCGGGGGAAGTCCGGGAGGTCCCGCCGCCTTCCCGCCGGGGCCGCCGATGGACGCGAGCCGGCCGGTTGGCTATGCTGCCGAATCCGATTCCCCGGAAGGGAACGCCAGCTCCCGCGGCGCGCGGGCGGAGAGCCTGAAGTGAGCGGAGGAGGAGGGCCCATGGCCGGCGACCCGGTTCTCTATATCGGCGAGAAGAACATCTCGTCCTGGTCGATGCGCGCCTGGCTCGGGATGCAGGTCAAGGGGCTGCGCTTCGAAGAGCGGACGATCGAGCTGCGGCGAGACCAGGATCGGCGCCGGCGGCGCGCCGTTTCGCCGACAGGGAGGGTGCCGGTGCTGCATCACGGCGATCGGATCGTCCCCGATTCGCTCGCCATCCTCGAGTACCTGGAGGAGACCTTTCCGCCGCCGCTGCATCCGCCTCTTTGGCCTTCCGCCTCTCAGCCGCGCGCCCACGCGCGCTGGCTGGCGGCCTCGATGCATGCGGGATTCGCGAAGCTGCGCGAAGGAATGTCTTTCAACCACTGTTTCCTTCCCGAGCCCCCGGCGCCGCCGCCGGAGGCTCGAGAGGAGGCGGCCGAGATGCTGCGATTTTTCGAGGACGCCCTGGAACGGAAGAACGCCCCGGGCGAATTCCTTTTCGGCGGATTCGGCGGCGTCGACGCGATGTTCGCCCCGGCGGTGGTGCGTCTCGTCTCGTTCGGCGTGCCGACGGCCGCGACGCCCCGGGCGGAAAGCTACCTCTCGGCGGTCCTGGGGCATGCGCCGGTCGAGCGCTGGCTGAAGGAGGCGCGCGCGCTGCCGCCGCGCGAGACCTATTGACCGCCGGGCGGCCGGACCAAGGGAAGAGGCGCTCCGTGAAGAAAAAATCGTCAGAGGACGCGCCGGGATTCCGGAAAGAGACCGATTCCCTCGGGGAGGTGCTCGTCCCGTCCGACGCCTACTTCGGGGCGCAAACGCAGAGGGCCGTGGAAAATTTCCCGATCAGCGGCATCCGGTTCCCGCGCCGCTTCGTCGAGGCCCTGGGGCGGATCAAGCGCGCCGCGGCGCGGGCCAACCAGGAGCTCGGCCTGCTCTCCCCGCGTCTCGCCGAAGCGATCGCGCAGGCGGCGACGGAGGTCGTGGACGGCAAGCTGGACGCGCATTTCGTCGTCGACGTCTTCCAGACCGGGTCGGGCACCTCGACGAACATGAACGCCAACGAGGTGATTGCGAACCGCGCGAACGAGATCCTGGAGGCCCCTCGGGGAGCGAAGACGCCCGTCCATCCCAACGACATGGTGAACCGCGGCCAGTCCTCGAACGACGTCATCCCGACGGCGATGCACCTCGCGTCGCTCCAGTCCCTGGAGGGCGACCTGCTGCCGCCGCTGCGCCGCCTCGAGAAGGCGCTGACGGCGAAATCGGAGGAGTTCGGCGGGATCGTCAAAATCGGACGGACGCATCTCCAGGACGCCACGCCGATCCTCCTCGGCCAGGAATTCTCCGGCTACGCCAGCCAGGTCGGTCATTCGATCCGGCGGATCGAAGCGCTGCGAAGTCCGCTCGGGGAGCTGGCCCTCGGAGGCACGGCGGTCGGGACCGGAATCAACACGCATCCCCGGTTCGCCGGCCTCGCGATCGAGCGCCTGGCCGCCGAGACGGGACTGCCTCTGCGCGAGGCGGAGAATCACTTCGAAGCGCAGGCGGCGAAGGACGCGATGGTCGAATCCTCGGGAGCGCTCCGCTCGGTCGCCACGAGCCTTTGGAAGATCGCGCAGGACTTGAGATTCCTCGCCAGCGGACCGCGATGCGGGATCGGGGAGATTGTCCTGCCGGCGACCCAGCCCGGCTCCTCGATCATGCCGGGCAAGGTGAACCCGGTAATGGCGGAGGCGCTCCTGCAGGCCTGCGCCCAGGTCCATGGCAACGACCTGGCGATCGTCGTCGCCGCGCAGGGCTCCAATTTCGAATTGAACGTCATGATGCCCGTCATGGCGCACAATTTCCTGCAGGGCGTCGCGATCCTGGGCAAGGCCGTCGACCTCTTCACGCGGAAGTGCGTGGAGGGGGTGCGGGCCGACGAGAGGCGCTGCGCCGAGCTGGTCGAGAAGAGCCTGGCGCTGGTGACGCCGCTGGCGTTGCGGATCGGCTACGACCGTGCCGCCGAGATCGCCAAGGAGGCGCACGCGACCGGGCGGAGCGTCCGGCAAGTGGCGCTGGAGAGAAAGGTCCTTCCCGAGGAGGAGCTCGATCGGGTCCTCGACCCGCGGCGGATGACCGGACCGCCGGCCGAAGGATGACCTGGAGCCCCAGCGCGCCTCTGCCGATCGGCGCGGCGGGCGGGAGGCGGCCCGCCGGGACGGCCGCCACGCGGGCGCGGAGCCGAAATGGGTTACGATGTCCGAGGCCGGGGCGGCGGCTTCCCGGGATCCCGAAAGGCCCGGCAGCCGGCGCGCCGCATGATTTCGCGACAGGAGGACCACGGTGAATCGTGGAGGCCGACAGCAGGTGGAACGGCTCCTGCGTGAGGCGCAGGATTCGTTCGGCCGCTGGGAGGTGATCAAGGATCTGATCGACGAGATGATCGACCTCTCGCTGAACTACCGCCAAAGCGGGCACCCCGGGGGCTCGCGCTCGAAAGTCCACGCTCTCGTCGCCACGCTGCTGTCGGGAGCCATGCGGTGGGACATCCTGCGCCCGTGGCGCCGGTTCTCGGATCGTTTCGTCCTCTCCGCCGGGCACACCGTGCCCCTCGTCTACGCCACGCTGGCGGTTCTGAACGAAGCGCTCCGCCTGCGTCATCGCAGGAGCCGCGAGAGCGCGTTCGCCTTCCCCGACGAAGGCCGGTTCGCGTTGACCTGGGAGGACCTGCTCGGCTTGCGGCGGAACCGGGGACTGCCGGGCCATGCCGAAATGGAAGGCAAGACGCTCTTCCTGAAATGGAACACCGGGCCCTCAGGGCACGGCATGCCGCCGGCGGCCGGCCAGGCTCTGGCGCTCAAGCGCGCCGGCGCGGGAGAAGTGAAGGTCTTCGTCATGGAAGGGGAGGGGGGGCTGACGCCGGGAGCCAGCCACGAGACCCGGAACTCGGCCTGGGGTCTGGGGCTGGACAACCTCGTCTTCCTGATCGATTGGAACGACTTCGGCATCGACGACAACGCGATTTCCTCCGTCGTCCACGGCACCCCGCCCGAATGGTTCGCCCCCTACGGCTGGCGGATCGTCGGCACCGAGCAGGGCTCGGAATGGGGGGAGACGACCCGCGTGATGCTGGAAGCCGCGCTGGGGGAGAATCGGGATCACGTCCCCTCCTGCGGCTGGTTCAAGACGCGCAAGGGGCGGGGCTATCTCGTCTATGACAACAAGTCCCACGGCACGCCGCACAAGATGAACAGCGAGAAGTTCTGGGAGCTGCGCCGGCAGTTCATGGACAAGTATGGGGTGAAATACGCGGGTTTCGGGGAAGGCGCGCCGGCCGGAGCGGCGGCCGTCCGGGGCCAGGCGGAGACGAATCTGGGCCGGGCGCTCGGCGTGATGCGCGATCAGGCAGGGCTCGTCGATTACCTCAGCGATCGGCTCGTCGAGCTGGCCGGGTCGGTCCCGGACGAGATCGACGGGTTTCGGCTGGGAGGCAGGCGGGCGACGATCTTCAACGATTCGAGACTCACCGATTTCCGTGCCTATCCCGCGTCGATCTGGGCGAAGCCGGGCGACTCGCAGCCGAACCGCGCGGCGCTCGCCGCCTGGGGTTCCTGGATCAACTCGTACGCCCGCCAGGAGTACGGCCGGCCCTTGTTCCTGGCGATGTCGGCCGATCTCGCCGCGTCGACCAACATCATCGGCTTTTCGAAGGGGTTCGAGGAAATCGAGGGATGGGGGTGGTACGAGCGCGACAAGAACCCCGAGGGAACCCTCCTGCCGCAGCAGATCACCGAGTTCTCGAACGCCGGAATCGCCGCCGGCGCGGCTTCGGTCAACCTCGCGGCGGATCCCCGGAACGAGTTCGACGGATTCTGGACGGCGTGCTCGACGTACGGATCCTTTTCGTATCTGAAGTACGGGCCGATGCGCCTGTTCAGCCAGCTGGCGCAGGACTGCGATCTCAAGGTCGGGAAAGTCATCTGGGTCGCGGGCCATTCCGGGCCGGAGACGGCGGAGGACTCGCGAACGCACTTCGGCATCTTCGCCCCGGGAGTCACGCAGCTCTTCCCGGAGGGCCACGTCATCGACCTGCACCCTTGGGAGTATAACGAGGTCCCGGTGGTGCTGGCGGCGGCGCTCGCCACGGACGCCCCGATCATCGCGCTGCACCTGACCCGGCCGAACATCACGATACCCGACCGGGCCGCGCTCGGCCTGGGCTCGCACTTCGACGCGGCGCGCGGCGCGTACATCCTGCGTGACTACAAGCCCGGCGTCCCGCGCGCCGGAACCGTGTTCGTGCAGGGCACGATGACGACCTACAATCTCCTCAAGGTGCTGCCGGCGCTGGACGAGGCGGGGATCAACGTCAAGATCATCGCCGCCATCAGCCCCCAGCTCTTTCGCTTGCAGGACGCCGCGTACCGCGAGCGGGTCTGCGCGGCGCCGGAGCGCTTGGACGCGATGGTGATCAGCAATCGGGCGCTGCGGGTGACGCGCGACTGGGTGGACAGCCCGATCGTGGCCGAATACTCCCTCACCTCCGATTGGGACGACCGATGGCGCACCGGAGGCACGGTCGAGGAGGTGATCGAAGAGGCGCACCTGTCTCCCGAGCACATCCGGCGCGGCATCGAGCGGTTCGCGCGCGAGCGCGGCAAGCGCCTGGCCGCCTATCGCAGCGTGCTCGAGGCGATGGAGCGCTGAGGAGCGGTGGGCGCCCCGGTCGCCGCGCCGCGCCGTCCCGCCCACAAGGCTCCAAGACTCCGAATCCCGCGGGGCGCAGGGGCGGCCGCTCTGGCGCTCTCCCTGGCGGCGTCGCAGGCGCTCGGCTCGGCGGCGATCATCCGGGAGGCCGGCGCCGTCGCGATTCTCGATCCTGGCGCGATCCCCGCCCGCAAGCCGGTCTTTCGCGAGGACGAGCTGCGGGAATTCCTCTCCAAGTTCATCGGATCCCCTTGCCGTCCCGAGGCGATCGGGGAAGCGCTCGCCGCGCGCTACCGGTTTCTCGGATACGTCCCCTCCGTCGACATCGCCTGCGATTCCGGGACGATTACCGCCGTCGTCCGGGAAAGCAACCAGACGATCGACTTGATCACGTTCGATCCGGCCGACCTTTCCCGGCTCGGCATCGCGCCTGATCCCGCTTTCCGTGAGAGCCGCGGCCTCTATCCGGTCCCGCGCGAGGCGCCTCGGGCCGTGCTGCTCGGCCTGTTGCAAACGCGCCCGGGCGATCTCTACAACTTCGAGCGGTATCGCGACGAGAACGAGGCGTTGCGGCGTCTCGGATACGCCATCGCGGTCATCCCGGGAACTCCCCGCGAGCTGGGCGGAATTCGGCGCGCGGCTTACCTGCTGATGAGCCTGCGGCCGGACACCCGCGGCGCGCGGACGCGCCGAAAAGCGAATTATTTCGGGGGAACCGGGACTTACGAGCCGCGGCAAGGAAGCTCGATCGGGCTTCTTTATCAGAGAGATTCCCTCCTCACGGCGCTCGATCGCCTCAGCGTCGCTCCGAGCTACAACGCCTCGGCCGGCGGGGAGCTCTCGTACCGGGCTCCTCTGCTGGCCCGCAAGGAGGCGCCTCGCCGCCTGTACGACTTGGATCTCGGCCTGTTCTCCAATTACCGGCACGACAGGTTGCTCCAGGGCGTCGAGACGGACGAAAGGCGCTCCGGGGCGGCGGCGACGATCGGCATGCGGCCGCTGGGGCTGGAAGCGCCCCACACGTTCCGCTTGAGCCTGGGGATCCGTCATGAGCGCACCGACTTGCAGGAAGCGATCCCCCCTCCCGGCGAGTCACGCCTCACGTTCCTCCGGCTCGGGGCGGAGTACGACTGGAGGCACATGGAGCGCTGGCCGAGTGTTTCGATCCGGATTGCGCCGGCGCTCGATTTCGCGTTCACCGCGCTGGGAGGGGAGCGCACGTTCGTGCGCGCCGGGTTCGACGGCAGGCTGCACCAGCGTTTCTCCGGGGCCGTAGAAGCCGATTTCCATTTGCTGGGCGGCTTCATCGATCGAGCGGTTCCGGCGACTGAGCTCTGGAGCCTCGGCGGGGCCGCGAGCTTGCGAGGATTTCGGGAAGACTCGTTCCTGGGCAGGCATTTCGCGGCTCTGCAGTCGGAGCTCTGGCTGCCTCTGTTCCGCAACGCGCCGCCGGCGGCCGGGAGCGCCGAGGAGCTTCCCGAGGAGCCATTCCGCCCCCGCCGGATCGCGCACCTGCTGAAAGGAGCCTTGTTCGCGGACACCGGAGAGGTCTCCGGTTCGGACGCGGGGGTGGAGCGAGCCGCCGGCGCCGGGGTGGGATTGCGGTTCCTGGTTCCGCGCCAGCCGCTCGTGATCCGCCTGGATTATGGCGCCGGGTTCGGAGCCCCCGGCGGGGACCGCCTTTTCTATCTGTCGCTCGCCCTCCACCGCTGAGTAACCATGTCCGATTTCGTCCAATCCAGCCCCCTGGGGCATGGTATAACTGCCGGCCAAGGAGCGACCATGATCCCGGATCCCGCAACGCTCGACGCCGAAGCCTGCTACCGCGCGGTGCGCAACCGGGACGGCCGGTTCGAAGGACGTTTCGTCATCGGCGTCACGACGACCGGCATCTATTGCCGTCCCGGCTGTCCGGCGAGAATTCCGGCGAGACGGAACATCCGCTTCCTGCCCGGCCCGGCGGCCGCCGAGCTGGCCGGCTTCCGTCCTTGCCGGAGGTGCCGCCCCGACGCCTCGCCCGACTCCGCCGTGTGGAAAGGGACGGGTGCGACGATCGCCCGCGCGTTGCGGCTGATCGACGAGGGGGCGCTCGACCGGGGCGGAGTCGAAAGGCTGGGCGCGCAGCTCGGGATGGGCGCGCGGCATCTCCGCCGTCTCTTCCTGGAGCGCCTCGGCGCCCCTCCGAAGGCGGTCGCCCTGACCCGCCGGGCGCACTTCGCCCGCCAGCTGATCGAAGAGACCGATCTCCCGATGTCGGCCGTCGCGGCGGCGTCGGGATTCGGCAGCATCCGGCGCTTCAACGGCGCCATGAGCCGGACGTTTCGTTGCGCGCCGCGCGAGTTCCGCCGCGCCGCCCCACGCGTCCGGGCGACGGAGCCTCTCACGCTTCGCCTGCCGTACCGCGCTCCTCTCGATTGGGAGTCGCTCCTGGCGTTTCTGGCGGGGCGCGCCATCCCCGGCGTCGAAGCGGTGGCCGGGGGCCGCTACCGGCGCACGATACGCTCGGCCGCGGGACCGGCGACGATCGAGGTCGGCCCCGCGGCGGGATCGCCGGAAATGCTTCTGCGCGTCGGGGCTCCGCCCGGCGCGGATCTCGAGCGCATCGTGCGGCGCGTCCGCCGTCTCCTGGATCTGGATTGCGATCCGGTGCGGATCGGCCAGGATCTGGGAACCGATCCGATGCTCGCCCCGATCGTGCGCGCCCACCCGGGATTGCGGGTCCCCGGCTGCTGGGACGGGTTCGAGATGGCGGTTCGCGCGGTGCTGGGCCAGCAGGTGAGCGTCCGAGCGGCGTCGACGATGGCGGGACGGCTCGCCGAGGCGTTCGGCGATCCCCTTCCCGCGGCGCAAGAGGGTTTGACGCGCCTCTTTCCGCTCCCGGAGATCCTGGCCCGCGCCGATCTGTCCCGCCTCGGTCTGCCCGGCGCGCGCTCGCTCTGCCTCACCGCGCTCGCGCAGGCCGTCGCGGCCGGGTCGCTTCCCCTGGACGGATCGGCATCGCTTCCGGGGGCTCTGACGCGCCTCATGGCGCTGCCGGGGGTGGGACCGTGGACGGCCCATTACGTCGCCATGCGCGCTCTCGGGGAGCCGGACGCGTTTCCAGCCGAGGACTTGGTCCTGAAGCGGGCGATGGGCCTGGAGGGAGATCGCCTGCTGAAGCGGGCTGAAAGGTGGCGCCCCTGGCGGGCCTATGCAGCCGTGCATCTCTGGCGCCGCCATGCCGGCGCCGCGCCCAAGCCGGCGAAGAAGCCCCGGCGGAGATCGCGATGATCGTTCAAAGGTCGGTCCTGAGGACGCCGATTGGCCGTCTGACCCTGTACGCGAAGGGCGGCGCGCTGGCCGCCGTCTTCTTCGAGAAAGGCGAGGAGCAGGAGCGGCTCCGCTTCACGCGCCGGCTGGGGGAAGTCCGCATCGAAACCCATCCCGATCCGGCCGGGGCCGTCGCGGCGCTGCGGGACTATTTCGCAGGAGATCTGGGGGCGCTCGATCGGATCCCGGTCGTTCCGGCGGGGACCGAATTCCAGCGCGCCGTCTGGTCGGCGCTCCGAGAAATCCCGGCGGGCGCGACGATGTCGTATTCGGGGCTGGCGGCCCGGCTGAACCGGCCTTCGGCCGTGCGCGCGGTGGGCGCCGCGAACGGCGGCAACCCCGTCCCGGTCGTCATTCCATGTCACCGCGTGGTCGCCGCGAACGGCGCGCTCTGGGGGTACGGGGGCGGTCTGGCGATCAAGAGGTGGCTCTTGACCCACGAGAAGGCGCTGCCGCGCGGCGTCGAAAGGGTCCCGGCAAGTCCGAGGCTCGACGGGGAGCGACCCCCTCGGCTTCCCTTTGAAGCGTGATCCCGCCGCCGCGTCGCTTATGGGACCGCCGAGGGACCAGGGCCCGGGCCCGAATCGAGCCGGCCGAAACGGAGTGCGGCCCCGCGCGCCGCGCGCCGCGGGTGCCGCGTCCCGCTCCCACACCAGCCCGATGAAGAGCCGCTCCGTCGCAGGCCTCGGCCTGGCGGGGATCGCCTTCCTGGCGATCGCCTTGCTCCTGGCGGCGCTTTCCTTCCGGCAGGTCGGAAATCCCGACACCGGCTTTCATCTCCGGGCCGGGGAATCGATCCTCTCGGGGAACGGCTGGCCCGTCACCGACACCTTCACCTTCACGCTGCGGGGGCACCCGTATGTGGACACCAGCTGGGGCTATCAAGTCCTGGCGGCGGCGGTCTTGGGGGCGGGCGGCGTCCAGGGCCTCGTCCTTTTCCACGCGTTTCTGATCCTCGCCGCCTTCACGATCCTCTGGCGGACGACGCGCCTGGAAGCGGCCGATCGGCTGTCCTTCGCGGCGTTTCTCCTCCTCGGCATTCTGGCCTCGGAGATGCGGTTCGAGGCGCGCCCCGAGCTGCTCTCCTACGCCTTCCTCGCCGTCGTCCTGCATCTGCTCCACCGGCATGCCCACGGGAGGCCGGCCCCTCTCTGGCTCCTGCCGCTAATTCACCTGATCTGGGCGAATTCCCATAGCCTCTTCATCCTGGGATGGGGAGCCTTGGCGTGCTTCCTCGTCGGATTGCGAATCCGGGACGGCCAAGTCGATCGCCGGCTGCTGGGCACGAGCGCCGGGTCCGTGGCGGTGACGTTGCTGAATCCCTACGGGTGGCGCGGGGCTCTGTTTCCGTTCACCCTGGCGACCCGGCTCCGCCCGGGCAATGCCTTCGCGGACTCGATCGGGGAGTTCGTCTCCCCGTTCCGGCTCCAGATCCCCGAGGCATTCCCTTTCTATCCCAAGCTTCCCATCTTCTCCTTCAGGATTCTGGCCGTCCTGCTCCTCCTAAGCTTGCCGCTGCTCTTCCGAAGAAAGCGATGGGATCTTCTGATCCTGGCGCTGGCCTATTTCCCGCTCGCCGCCGGAATGATCCGCAACATGCCGATTCTGGTCCTGGTCGCGCTGCCGGGGCTGGTTTGGTCCTTGCCGGCGGAGGGGCTGATCGCCCGCGCCGGCCGGGGAGAAACGGCGAAATCGAGGATCCGGAAGGCCCTCTTCTGCCTGCTCGCGCTGTTGGCGCTCGCCCTCGGACTGCGCGTCGTCCACGACTCGTACTACGTTGCCGCCCGCCGGCCGACGCGCTTCGGGCTCGGCTGGAATCGCCTGATTCTTCCTCTCGACGCCGCGGAGTTCGCGGTGCGGGCCGGGCTCCGTGGGCGGATGCTCAACCACCTCAATTTCGGGGGGACGCTGCTGTGGGCCCTTCCCCAGCCGGTTTTCATCGATGGGCGGCTGGAGGTCGTCGGCGAGGAGTTCTACGAGGAATACCGAAGGCTCTTCGATTCGGAGGACGCCCTCGAGGAGGCGGTAGGACGTTACGATCTTCGTTGGGTCGTCTTCCCCTACGCCACCAACCCGGCGGCGCTGGGCCGCATGAGCCGCGATCCGCGATGGACGCTGGCCTACGTGGACGGATTATCGGTGATCTTCGTCCGGCAGGAGGATGCCGGCTCGCTCGTGGATCCGCGGCTGCCGTCTCGAATCGGAGAAGCTCCCGGCCGCCAGGACTTCCGCTCCCTCCCGGGACTGGGGGGGCCGCCCCGCCCGGGCCGGCTCGGGGGATGGCTCGCGGGGCTCGTCCGGCGGGAGCGCTACCCCTCCGAGGATTTCGGCCTCGGGCTCTTCCACTTCTACCGCGGCGAGCCGCTTCGGGCCGAGCGCCGGTTCTGCGAAGCGATCCGAAAAAGCGGCGGCGCCTATTTCGAGATGTACGCCGACCTCGCCGCCGCCTTGTACCGCCAGGGGCGCATCGAAGAGGGCCGAGCCTGCGACCGGGTGGTCCTGGAGGCCGATCCCGGCAATCGCCTGGCCCTCGAAAGGCTCTCGACCCACGCCGTCCCGACCCGCAGATAACCCCAAGGAATGACCGAAACTCGCTTTGGAGACAAAGGGTTGCCTCCTCGGTTGCGCCGCGCGGAGAGGGAGCTTGCTGGAGGGATCGCCGGACCCTATATTCCCAGGGGTCTGGAGGTGTCCCCTGAGTCTGTCGCGCTGGCGCAAAGCGACGCTGGAAGGAGCGCTCGTGCTGGTGGCGTGCCTCGCCGCGCTCGCCTGGCAGAGCTCCCGTCAAAAAGCCTCGCGGCAGGCCGATTTGGACCGCGAAACCCGTGTCGTGGCGAGCCAGGTGGCGAGCCGGATCCGCGGGGGCCTGGAAAAGCAGCTGATCAGCCTCCAGCAAATGGCGAATTTCTGGGCGAACAGCGAGGAGGTCACGCACCAGGAGTTCGAGAGCTTCGCCTCGACCACCTTCCGGCTCATTCCGCTTTGCCTGAGGATCAGCGCCATCGACTCGACGCTGAAGGTCCGGTGGGTCTATCCCGTGGAGATCAACCGCGCGCTCGTCGGCTTCGACGTCCGGACGCATGCTCGCGGCTACGAGACGCTGCTCCGCGCCCAGCAGGCGGCGGCGCCGGTCCTCTCGGCTCCGCTGAACCTGATCGGCGGCGCCCAAGGCTTCGTGCTCACCGTGCCGATCTTCCACCGGGGAGAGTTCCAGGGAGCGATCGTCGGGTCGTTCCGCAGCGCCGATTTCTTCGAGGCGCTGTTCCATCCGCAAGTCCTCGCCAGCTACGACGAGATGGTGCTGGACTTGGGGACGCCGCTTTACGCCAGCGGGAGCTTCGGCTCCTCGAAGACCCCGAGCTCGGCGCCCACGGAGAGATTCACCCTGGGGGGCCGGACGTGGGAGATCTGGGTGAAACCCCGGCCCGAAGTGATCGATCGGCGCCTGAGCTCCGGCCAGGTCGCGTTCTGGCTCCTCGGATCGATCCTGGCGTTGGTGGCGGCGGGGGCGGCTTGGGCGCGCAGCTATCGGGGGACGAAGGAGGCCCTGCGTCTCAGGAGCCAAGGGGCGGCCTTGCAGGAGACCCGGGTCCGGCTCGACGACGCGAATCGGCAGCTCGTCCAGTCGGAGAAGATGGCCGCGATGGGAGAGCTGGTCGCGGGAGTCGCGCAGGAAGTGAACAACCCTCTGACCAGCATCATGGGGTACACGCAGCTGGCCCTGAGCCGGAATCCTTCCCCCGAGATTCGCAGGTACCTCGAGACGGCCTGCTCGGAGACCGAAAGGGCCGGGAAGATCGTCCGCAACCTCCTCGCCTTCGCCCGCCGGCAGCCCCCCGAAAAAAAGCTCCTGGGCTTGAACGGAATCATCGGCAAGACCTTGGAGATCAAGTCCTATTCGTTCAAGACGAACGCCATCGAGGTCTCCCAGGATCTCGATCCGGACCTTCCGTTGACGATGATCGATTTCCAACAGATGCAGCAGGTGCTCCTCAATCTGCTCAACGACGCCGAGCAGGCGATGCTCGAGACGGGACGGGGCGGGAAGCTGCACGTCGGCACCCGGCGGGCCGGGGACCGCATCGAGGCGCGCCTGACGGACAGCGGCCGCGGCATTCCGGAGGAGATACGCGACCGCATCTTCGAGCCGTTCTTCACGACGAAGAAGGAGGGGAGCGGCCCGGGGCTGGGACTCTCCCTGTGCTACGGGATCCTGCAGGAGCACGGGGGATCGATCCGCGCCGAGAGCGCGAGGGGCGGAGGGACGACGTTCGTCCTCGATCTCCCGATCGCCCGCGGCGAGGAAAAGCGCCCCGCGCCGGCGGCGGATCTCTCCGGCGCGCCCGGCCGCCTCCGGGTCCTCGTCGTCGACGATGAGCCGAGCCTTCAGGCATTCCTGGTCGAGCTCCTCGGCTCGATGGGCCACAGCGCCGACACCGCCTCCGACGTTCCCGAGGCCGTGAGGAAGATCTCGGGAAACGGCCATGACCTCGTGATCACCGACATGAGAATGCCGCGGGGGACCGGCAAGGACGTCTATCGCGCCGTGATGGAAAAATCGCCTCGCCTTGCACGGCGGGTGATCTTCACGACGGGCGACGGAGAAACCGGCGAGATCCGGCAGTTCTTCCAGGAGACCGGCAACGAGATCCTGATGAAGCCCTGGAAGATCGAGGAAATCGAGCAGGCGATCGCGAAGGCCATGAGGAACTGATTCACTCCCGCCCGCCCCCCGGGCAGCCCTCCGCACCCGCCCGCCATTGACGCGCCTGGTGAAATCCAAGAGAATCGACGGCCACGTGCCCTTCCGGAGGAGGAACCGTGGAACTTTCCGCCCGGCTGACGCAGCTTCGCACCGGCTTTTCCAGGACGTTCTGGATCGCGAACACGCTGGAGCTCTTCGAGCGCCTCGCCTTCTACGGCTCCAAAGCGATCCTGGCCGTCTACCTGGTCGAGAAGGTGGGCCTCGGCACGACCGGCAACACGCTGGTCGGACTATACGGTTTCGCCATCTTCTTTCTTCCGATCCTGGCGGGGACCGTGGTCGACCGATACGGCTTCAAGAAGAGTCTCGCCGCCTGTTTTACCATTTTCTCCCTGGGCTATTTTTCGGTGGGGCTCGCGGGGCTTTCGGCGGGGCGCCGGATCGTGGAGTCGGTCGGGAGCCTGCCCTACGTGGTCGGCGCCCTACTCCTGACGGCGATCGGCGGCTCGCTCATCAAGCCCTGCATCGTCGGAGTCGTCGCCCGCACGACGACCGAGACCACGAAGTCGCTCGGCTATTCGATCTATTACACGCTGGTGAACCTGGGCGGAGCGCTGGGGCCGGTGCTCGCGCTGCAGGTACGCGAGGGACTGGGGATCGAGTACGTCCTCGTCATGTCGGCGCTCGTGTCGCTCGCCAACCTGCTGGCCACCTTGGTCTTTTTCAAGGAGCCCGGCCTCGTCGGCCAGGCCGGGCCGCGACGGACCTTCGGTCGGGTGCTCCGCGACATGTTCGTCGTCTTCGGGAACTTCCGGTTCATCAGCTTCCTGATTATCTTCTCGGGCTTCTGGATCATGTTCTGGCAGATCTTCTTCTCGCTACCGTTCTACGTGCGGGACGTCCTGCATTTCCCTCGCTTCGAATGGTTCGAAACGGTGGGTCCTTGTGTGATCATCACCATGACGGTTCCGGTGACGGCGCTGATGAAGAAGATCCGGCCAATCACGGCGATGACAATGGGTTTCGCAGTGGCCAGCGCCTCGTGGCTCTTGGTCGCCGCGTCGCCGACCATCCCTCTGACCGTCTTCGCCATTGCCTGCTTTGCGCTCGGCGAGGCGATGCAGGCGCCGCGGTTCTACGAATACGTCGCCGACCTGGCGCCGAAGGAGCAGGTCGGCACGTTCATGGGGTTCGCCTTCCTGCCGGTCGCAGTCGGGTCGCTGGTGGGGGGCTGGCTTTCAGGCTGGCTCGTGCAGCACTACCTGAAGGAGGGCGGGAGACGGCCCGAGGGGATGTGGATCGTCTTGGCCGTCATCGGCCTGATCTCGACCCTCCTGATGATCGCGCACGACCGGTTCTTCAGCGATCGAAAACCGGCGAAGCCTTCCCCCCCCGCGCTCTCCTGAGCGCCGATGCCGAAGCTCCGGCGCCTTTTCCAGCCGACGCTCACGGATCTCTTGGGACTCCTCCTGCTGGTTCTGGTCATCGTCACGGGGAGCCGGCGGCTCTTCGGCGACGCCGACGTGGCGACCCACGTGGCGACGGGGCGGTGGATCCTCGACCATCGGAGCGTCCCGACGACCGATCCCTTCCCGGGGCCTTTCCAGGGCCACGAGTGGTTCGCCCACGAATGGCTCACCGACCTCCTGATGGGCGCCATCCACGCCGCCGCCGGGTGGCCGGGGATCGTCTGGCTCTCCGCGCTCCTGATCGCCGCGGCGCACGTCATCCTCTACCGGCACCTCCTGCGCCGCGGCGACGACGCGGTCGCCGCCTTCGGGGCGACGATGGCCGCCGCTTCGACCGCCAGCATGCACTGGCTCGCCCGCCCGCACCTGGTGACGGTGCTGTTCCTCGTGATCTGGACGGCCGTGCTGGAGGGAGTGACGCGTGGCGCGCTGCCGCCGCGCCGCCTCTTCCTCCTGCCGCCGCTGGCCCTGCTCTGGGCGAACCTCCACGGCGGGTTCCTGATGGCCCTGGTGATCCTCGGCTGCTACGGAGCGGGGGTCGTCATTCAGATGGCGCTGAGCCGGGGGAGCCGACGCGAGCCCGTCCGGCCGCCCGGGCTCGCTTCCTGGACGATCGTAACGCTCCTGACCGCGGGCGCGGTCCTGATCAACCCCTGGGGCTACCGGCTGCCGCTGCACGAAATCGCCTACATCGCTTTGCACGGTGAGGCGATTGCCCACACGGCGGAGTTCGAGTCTCCCAGCCTGCTGGATCGCGCCGGGGTGGCGACGGCCGGATTCCTTGTGCTCTGCCTGGCCGGTCTCGCACTGGGCCTGGTCGCAGCGAGGCGTGCGCAACGCCGCGGCGGCCCCCACTGGACCACCCGGTTCCACCCGGGCACGCTCCTCGCGTTCCTGGTGACGACCGCCATGGCCTTACGCTCGATCCGGCACGTCGAGCTCATGGTGATTTTCGGGGCCATCCTTCTCGCCGATGGGGTCTCGATCGGGATCGCGCAGAAAGCACCCCGGGACCTGCAAGCGCTGCTGGAGCCCTGGCGCCGCCGCGAGCGCCGAGCGGGAGGAGGGTGGTTTCTCGCGGGTCTTCTGATCGCGGCTCTTCTCGCGGTGAGCGGCCGTTTTCCGGAATCGGGGTTCGACGCATCGCTCTTCCCGGTGAAGCAGGTCCGGGCGCTGCGGGAGACGGGCGTGAGGCCTCGAGGCCCCGTGTTCACCCCCGACGTCTGGGGAGGCTATCTGCTGCTCGAGTGGCCTGAAGCGCCGATCTTGGTGGACGGCCGCTGGGACATGCGCGGCGACGCTTTCTACCTGCGATATGTCGGCACGCTGGGGGCGGGGCCGGGATGGGCAACGAACCTGGCCGAGGATCGCGTCGATTGGGTCCTGGTTCCCCCGGAAGCTCCGCTCGCGCGGGCCCTTCACGCCAGCCCGGAATGGGACTTCCGGGGCGGCGACGCCACCGCGGAAGTGTTCCAGCGGAAGCCGGAAGCGGCCGGCCCGGACTCCCGGTGAGCGACCGGCGACACAAACTTCCCACGATCGCATTCTAGTTTGGGATCGGCCCGATCCCGATGGAGGAGACCATGGCTGACGAGCGATGGACGGACCTCGGCCCCGCCGGAAGCTTCGAAGAGGGGACGGTGAGGGTGGCGACCGCCGGGACGGTCCGGCTGGCGGTGAGCTGTCGAGAGGGAGAATTCGGCGCCCTGTCCAATGCCTGCAATCACGTCGGAGGTCCCCTGGGACAGGGGCGGCTGGACGGAGAGTATCTGGTGTGCCCGTAGCACGCCTGGAAATTCCACTTCCAGACCGGAGCCGGCGAGCCGGGATTCGAGGAAGATCAGGTTCCGGCCTATCGAGTCGAAGTCCGCGAAGGGCGTCTGTTCGTGGACCTGCAATCCGCGACGCCGCGCCGGAAGAAGCCTCACACGCCCCACCCGCTCGAGCGTCCGGTCGTCCGGGCCGAGGGCCGGATTCGGGTGGCCGGGCTCTCGACCACCGCCATGGACCGGGACAATCCGCGCTACTCGACGTCCGAGGCGCTGCTTGCGGAGGCGCTCGAGCACGCCGGATCGACGCTGCAGTGCGAGACGCGGCTCATCCAGCTGGCTCGACTCCGTTTCCGAAACTGCGAGGGGTACTACTCCAAGAGCGCCCGCGCGTGCACCTGGCCATGCTCGATCACGCAAATGGACGAGCGGGACGAGATGACCGAAGTCTACGAGGCGCTCATCCACTGGAGCGATGTAGTACTCCTTGCCACGTCGATCCGCTGGGGGGCGGCGAGCTCCATCTACTACAAGATGGCGGAGCGGCTGAACTGCGTCCAAAACCAGACCACCATCCGGGATCGAGTCCTGATCCGCAACAAGGTTGCGGCGTTCATCATCACCGGCGGGCAGGACAACGTGCAGGCCGTGGCCGGACAGCTCCCTGGGTTCTTCGCGGAGCTGGGTTTTCGGTCCCCCCGGTTTCCGTACATTGCCCACTCCCGGGGATGGTCGGCCGAAGACATGGAGAACAACGTGCTCGAAGTCCAGGAGAGTGAAGAGCTGCGGGCGGGGGCGCGCCAGCTCGCGGTCCGGGCGGCAACGCTGGCCCGGACTCTGATCGAGAGCGGACGGGCGGCCGAGAAGACCGCGCGGGGCGGGCGCAAAGCCCATGCTTTCGAGATGGAGAAGCCGGCTCCGCGCCCTCAGAGGTAACCGAGCGCCTTCAGCTCGCGGAGCATCTCGTCGTTCAGCTCCTGGCGGGGAAAGCGGCCGGTCTCTCCGGGCATTTCGGACGAGAGAGCATCCAGCGCGTCGCGCATCCTGGAGAGGGCGCCTGGATCGGTCTGGGCCCGGTCGTTACGCTCGCCCGGATCGCCGGTGAGATCGAAAAGCGATTCGCTTCCGGACCGGTGGTCCCGGATGATCTTCCAGTCCTGACCGCGGAGAGAGGAAAGCTGGACCCGGGTTCCCGATTCAAGGGGGGCGTCGGGCAGCCACACCTCCGAATAAGCCACGGCGGCTCTCGGTGCCGCCGCCCGGCCCTCACGGCCGGGATCGATCCGGGCCAGGAGGCCGCTGAGCTCGGGCGGCGGGCTCCAGCGGATCCCCAGGTAGCCCAGGAGCATCGCGAAGATTCCGCGGGTCTCGACGACCTCGGCCACCTCCCTTTTGGCGCCGGGCGTCCCGGGCAGCGCCACGACCAGCGGGACGTGAATCGCCTCCTCGTACAAAGTGGTGGTGTGGCTCAGGCCGCCGTGCTCCATGAACTCCTCTCCATGATCCCCGACCACGACGACGGCCGTCTTCGCGTCGAGCCCCTGGTCCTTCAGCTCCCGGAGGAGCCGGCCGATTTGAGAATCGGTGAAGGCGATCTCCTCGTCGTACAGATCCTTCAGATAGCCGACGTCCGCCGGGGAGAGCCGGTGGCGATTCTTCAGGAGGTTGTCGATGCTCAGGCGATCGCGCCGCAGCCAGCCCCGATAGCCGTGCGCGAAGCTCCATCCGGGATGATGGCGGTATTCGAAGTGAGGATCGAAATAATGAACGAACAGGAAAAAGGGGCTGCCGCCGCGCCGGCGGAGGAACCGCAGCGACTCCTCCGTCACCGAGCCCGACGTGATCGCCCAATGCCCGCGGGCGTTGTCTTCCTGGAAGGAGTCGACTCCCTGGGCGAACCCGGCCCGAGAGTCGACGTACCAATGGCTCACCACGGCCCCGGTCCGGTAGCCGGCCTCGCGCAGGATCTCCGGGAGGGTCGCGTCGGCCGGCCGCAAGGCCCCCCAATAGGAGACCGCCCCGTGCTGCCGCGGATAAAGCCCGGTGAGGATCGAGCCGAATGCCGGCTTGGTCCAGGGCGCCTGGGAGATGGCGTTCCGGAAGATCGTGCCGCGGCGGGCCAGCGACCGCAGGGAAGGGGTCAGGTCCCGCGTTCCCGGAGGCGGCGGGTCGAGCGAGACGTGATCCCAACGGAGGGTGTCGATGCCGATCAGGACGACGTTCTCCGGGCGGGCGGCGCGCAGCTTGCCGGCGGGAAGACAGCTCACGGCGATCCCGAGCGCGGCGGCGAGCGCCGGACCCGCCGCGAGAAGCAGGCCGGCCGGCCGGAGGCCGGAGGACGCGTGGCGCGACGCCGCCTCCCAGGCGAGCAAGCCGGCCCAGATCGTCATGGCTATCAGAACCGCGGGACGGGACAGAATCGCGTAATCGGAGCGGTGGGGGGCGAAGACGATGCAGGCCGTGAGAGCCGGGAGGGCCGCCAGCACGAGGAAGCGGTGGACGGCGAAAGCGGCGGGCAGCCGCCGGGAGACCGCGAAGAGACCGCCCCAGAGAAACGCCGCTCCCGTCACGAAGAAGATCAGTGAGTTCGAGACGCTGTCACGGCGGAGCGCGTAGACCGCCAGGATCAGCAGCGCTCCCGAGCCGGCGGCGAGAAGAGGGAGGACGGCGCCGGAAGCGAAAGTCGTCCCTTCACGATGGAAGAGCCCGGCCCGGGGGAAGCGCCCGACGACGGCGCGCCCCAGTCCGCGAAGCAGAAGGCACGCCAGGGCGAAAAGGAGCCCGGCGAGCAGGGCCTGGAGAATCGCCTGACGCAGCGTCAACAGCGCGTTGCGGAAAAAGCCGAGGGAAACGTAGCGATTCTCGCCGATGCGCGCCGCGGCGATCGCGAATCCGGCCAGGAGGGAGGTCGAGACGGAGATCAGGACGAGGTCGAGGGTTTCGAATCCCCTTCTTCTGCCCGGCCCCGGATCGTTCATCGGCTCGTCGCGCGCTCCCACGCGCCGGCGGGGCCGTTTCGGCGCGGGAGCAGGGGCGAAACGGCGCGGCGCGCGGCGAGTTTCGCAGGTCGCCTCTTCCCGTGTCAACGAGGGGACGCGGCGCGGCTCCCGGAGTCCTGCGCCGGCAGGCCCGGGACCTCCCGGAAGAAAATCCACAAAGCGGCAGGGACCGCGGTGAAGCTGGCGATCATGGAGAGGACGAAGGCGCTGGAGGAGACGAGGCCGAACTGGCGCATCGGCGGCAGGCCCGACAGCGACAGCGTGAGAAAGCCGCCCGCGTTGATGAGGGTCGCAAACAGAATCGCCCGTCCGGCGATGACCAGGGAATGGCGCAGCGCCTCCTCGGTCCCGGCCGAGCGCCGCTTCTCCTGAAAGTGGTAGAAGAAATGGATCTGATCGTTCTCCGAGGCTCCCAGGACCGTCGAGGCGATGAGAATCGTGGCGACGTTCAGCGGGATGGAGGTCAGCCGCATCACCAGGAACATCACGAGGATGGCGAACAGGGAGGGAATCATCGCCATCAGCCGGGCCGCCGTGCTCCGGAAGACGAGCAGGAACGCCACGAAAATCACCGAGGCCGTCAGCAGGAAGCTCTCGGTCAGCGTGGGCACGAGGTATTCGGCGATCTTCGCCTGCAGCAGCCCCTGGCCGACGACCATCATCCGGCATTCCCCGAGCGCGCGATGGCGCGCCGCCGATATCCTCCAGCTCGCCCGGATGAAGTCCTTGATCTCCTCGACGTGGGCGAAACCCTGCCCGTGATGAACCACCGTCATCCGCGCGTGGCGCAGGGAGCCGACGTCGACGTACGCCCGCAAGGCCGGCTCTCGCAAAAGGAGCTGCTCGAGCTGGGCGGCGAGCCCCTCCCAGGCCGAGGGCTCGTCGCTGAGCCGGTCCCCGTGGCCGGCGACGTAGCTGGACCAGCGCAGGAGCGTCGTCGGGCCCAGGACCGATCCGATCCGGGGATCGGCCTCGAGATTCCGCGCGAACCCTTCGAGCCCCCGCAGCACCTCCGGCTCGACCACCGTCCCTCGGGTCGACTTGATCCAGATCTGGATGACCGAAAGCCCCGAGATCGCTTTTTCGAACCGGCGGGTGTCCCGGTAGATCGGCTCGTTCTTGTCGATGTACGCCAGCGTGTCGGTCTCCGGGCGCATCGGGGCCAGGCGTCCGGGAATCCCCGTCAAGGCCGCCACGCCCGCCAGCATCAAGAAGGCGGTGGCGGGAAGGATGACGCGCCGATAGCGATAGGAGAAGGCGGGAAGCCGGTCGATCAGGCGCAGGACGAGCCGTCCCGCGGAGGTGCGCCGCCGCAGGACGGGAGTCGCGAGGGTCTTTTGCAGGGCGGGGAAGAGCGTGAACACGACGATCCAGGTCATCAGCAGGCCCGCGGCGACCCAGAGGCCCATTTCCCGAATCGGGCGGATGCCCGAGACGGCCAGCGCGCCGAAGCCGATTGCCGTCGCGAAGATCGAGGCGGTGGTCGCGAGGAACTTGTTGGAGAGGGTGAATATCTGGTGCTCGTCGACCGATCCCGCACCGGCGTGCTCGACGAACCGGGATTGGATGTACACGAGCGCGGCGGTCGCGGTGATGAGGATCGTGACCGGCACGAGGGAAGAGACGATGGTGAACGGAAATCCCGCGAGCCGCGCGAACCCGACGGTCAGCGAGACGCACACCAGCAGCGTGACGAGAAAGGCGGCCAGGGTCCTCAGCGAGCGGTAGAGGACGAAATTGATGACGACGACGAAGAGGCCGAAAAGCGGAAAGTACCGGAGGCTGGCCCGGGCGGTCTCCGATTCCAGATAGGCGTCGACGTAGGGGGATCCGACTTTGCGGATCCCCGCCAGAGGGCCCGGCGCCGCTTCCAGCGGAGCGAGCGCCCGATCGATCGCGGCGAGCGTCTCGTTCCGCTGTCGCGCCGTTCGGACGTCGAGATCCACGACGATCCCCAGGAAGTCGGCGCCGGCGAGCCCTTGCTTTCGGAAGAGATCGGTGCCGCTCACGAACCGCCGGAACTCCTCCGGAAACCCGGGGCTCGCGGCGGAGCCGGGGTGAGCCCGGTCGTAGATGTCCAGGGCGGAGGCGCTCCGGACCCGGGGAACCCGCCCGAGGCGATCCTGGATTTCGCGGGCTCTCGAAAGCGCCGCGGGAGAAAAGGGATCCTTCGCCTCCGCGAGCAGAACCACCTGCTCGCCTTCGGCGAAAAGACGCTGGAAAGCGATCGTGTTCCGATAGTCGGGATCGCTCTGCACGATCAGGCGGGCGATGGAATTGTCGTGCGGCACGCGGAGGGCCAGCCCGATCGCGAACGGAACGAGGAGGGCGTAGAGCGCGAAGAACCAACCCCGCATCGCGACGACGCGGCGAAAGAGGGCCTCCAGTCTCGGAGACGAAGATCCCTTCATGGGAGGGGAAGATTACACCACCGTCCCGGCGCTGTCAGGCCGGGAGGCCCGCTGTGCTAGAGTGCGCTTCGCCGCCGCGTCGGCGGCGGACTTGGCACGGGGCAGGCGATGGAGCGCTCAGGACCCGGGCGGCGCGGTCCTCGATTCGATCGGGAGCGGGGATGAAGCCCCCCGGCGCCGGCCTCCCGCCCCGGCCCGACCTCGCCGCGGCGCTGCTGGCGCTCTTCGCCGCCGTGGTCCTGTTTGCCGGGCGGGCGGCGCAGCAAACCGCCGACAGCCTCGATTACGCCCTGTCAGCCCGGACGGGGCGTGAGATCTTCCATCCCCACCACCTTCTGTTCACCCCCATGATCCGGCTCACGCGCCTGCTGGTGGCGCGCGCCGGCGGCGGCGAGGATCCCGTGCTGGCCGGACAGCTTCACAATATCGTCGCGTCGGTCGTCGTCCTGCTCGCCTGCCATGCGATCGTCCGCCGATGGACCGGCTCGTCCTTCGGAGGCGTGGCCGCCGCGCTCTTGCTTCTGGCGTGCCGCGGATTCTGGCTGTATTCGACCCTGGTGGAGGTGTATCTCCCCGCCACGGCCTGCCTCGCGCTGCTGGTCGTTCTCGTGACTCGGGAAGAGCGGCGGCCCTCCGCCGGCCGCGTCCTCGCGGGCGGCGCGTTGTTGGCGCTCGCGGTCCTGTATCACCAGCCCAGCGTGCTCTTTTGCGTCCCGCTCGGATACTGGCTCTTCGTTGCGCCGAGAGGAAAAGGATGGAAGGAAGGGGCCTGGATGCTGGGCATCGCAGGCCTGCTCGCGGCGACGGCCTACCTGCTCGCCTTTCTCGGCCCCGCCGCGCTGCGGGGAGGAGGCGAGAGTCTCGACCCCGGTCCGCCGACGGCGGCGCGCTTCGTCCGCTTCTGCCTCGCCTATGCCTTCCATCCGGTGGCCGGATGGGGGACGGCCCGGAATCTCAGCGTCCTCGGGATAGGCCGCCTGCTGCATAGCCAATTGCGCAACGTCACCACCTTCCCGTGGTCGCTGCGCGCGCTTTTCATTCCGGGAACGGGCGTCTTCCTTCTCCTCCTCGGCGGCTGGCATCTGCGCTCGATTCGCGCCGATCGCCCCCTCAGGAGGCAACGCATCTTCCTGCTCGTCTGGATCGTCTCCTACTACCTCTTCTTTCTCTGGTGGTTTCCGGGAGAGAAGGAGTTCTTCATCACCCCGCTCCTGCCGCTCGCGCTGTTGATCGCGCTGGCGGCCATGGATCTGCGGGATCATTCCGGGGGATGGAGCCGGAGCCGAAGCCGGCTACTGATCCCGTTGAGCCTGCTTCCCGCTCTCCTGCTGGGAGCGTTGAACCTCCGCGGCACGATACTTCCCTATCACCGCTCGCGCGGCCCGGCCTATCGGGAAGCTTCCGATCTCGCCCGCGCGGGGGTGCCGGAGGATTGCTGGCTGTTCGCGGACTACACGGTCGCGGAAAACCTCCGCTACTACTTCGCACGGGAGAAGGCGAGAGAAGGCGTGATGCCTCTTTATCATTTCTATGAGGGGCGCTCTCTTCCGCGCGAGCTCGCGGAAGCCGCCCGAGGCTGCCTCGCCATCGATCTGGAGTACGTGAATCCGGAGTTTTCCGCCGGCGACGTGGACGGGGCCCGCCAGCCGGAACAATGGTTCAGCTACCTGACATGGCTCCTCGGCGCGGAAAGGGTAGGCGGCGGCATGGCGATTCGGTCGTTCAAGATCCTGGACCTTGAAGAGGGGAAGCGATACCTGCTCCTTGCCGCCTCCCGGGAGATCGCGGAGGGCTGGCCCGGCGTCTTCCGGCGCCTCGATGCGGGCCTCCCGGGAAGGAAGGAGGGCGACGGACCGTTCTCGAGATGGCTCGAGAGATTTTCCCGTGTCGTGTCTCGGAAATGACGCAGGCCGTCGGGCCGGGATGGATCGGGGGCCGAATGTAACATGATTTTTGAGACGCGACACTAGGCGGGCCAGGCGAGGCGCCACGCAGCGAGCCGTGATGCATCAAGGCCTCAAGCATGAAGATTCCGGATGCGACACTAACGCGGCGGCGCAGCGGTCTTTTCGGAAAAGCGTCCGGACTCCCAATCCTCCAGCTCCCTGACCGCCTTCTCCAGGCGGCGCGTCGTCTCGGCGGGATCGGCTGCGGGATCGATGCACAGGGGCTCGCCCAGGACGAGGCGCGTCCTGCCCCGTCGCATCCACCGGGCCCCGTCGGGAAGCACTCGCGCCGTTCCTTCCACCCAGGCGGGAACCACCGGCGCGCGCAGCTCGCGGGCCAGAATGCCGATCCCTCCCCGAAACGGCGCGAGACCTCCCTCGGGAACGTGCCTTCCTTCGGGAAAGACGAGCAGCGAGAAGCCGGCGTCCGCCAGCTCTCCCGCGTAACCGAGGCTCTGGCGGAAGCCGGCGGTCTCCGGCAGCGGCCAGGCGCCGAAAAGCAGCTCCACGAGCCGCACCTGCATCGACTCGAGTGCGTAGCGGGTCCGGCCGCCGCCGGTTTCCCCGAAGAAGACGCGGTGGTGGCGCGTCGTCATCGCCGGAGCGATCCTTCCCCTCAGCAGGCGGGGAAGCGTCGCCTTGAAGAGGCCGGTGTCCAGATAGCTCCGATGATTGCAGACGAAGAGGTAGGGCGGGTCGGCCGAGCCGAGCCGTTCGAGTCCGACGACCTCCGGTCTTGCCTGCAGCAGAACGATCGGGCGGAAGACCGCCTCTTCCAGCAAGCGCCTGAACTGATGGAATGGAGAGACTCGTGCCCATCGAGGCATCCGCAAGGCGCCCGGGCGCGGCGGAGAGGGTTTCGCCGACGAAAGGGGCGCTTCGGCGTGCGCGGCTTCCGAGACACGGTCGCCTTCGGGGCGGACCGGGACACGGCCGGCGGCCTGCCGGACCGCCCGCTCCAGATCTCCCACCGTCGCCGAGGCGAGCGCCGCATCTGCCAGGACCACCCCGAATCTCTCTTCCAGCCGCACGCCCAGCTCGACGAGATCGAGGCTCGACAGGCCGAGCGCCTCGACCAGGAGCGTTCCCTCCTCGAGGCGCTCCATCCGGCTGCGGGCCACTTGCGCCACCAGACGGCGAACCTCGGCGGTGAGGCCGAACGCGCCCCCGGCGCCTTGCCCGCCGGGCGCGCGCCGCAGAGCTTCCTCCCGGACGAGGCCCTTCTTCACCTTCCCGGTGGAAGTTCGTGGAAAATCGCTCCCGGCCCAGACGGTGAAATCGCGGACCCTTTGTCTGGGCTGTAGGCGCTCGTTGGCGGCCACCACCGCCTCCTCGGCATGGCAGCCCTGCTCCATCAGAAGGACGGCATGGACGTGCTCCGCGGCCCCCTCCGAGACCCCGAGCACGCAGGCCTCGCGGACGCCCTCGGAGGGGCGGAACGCCGCTTCGACGTCGGCCGGAAAAACGTTCTCTCCTTCGGGAGTGACGATGACGTCCTTGAGCCGCCCGCGGATTCGCAGCCGTCCTTCCGGGTCGAGCTCGCCCACGTCCCCCGTGCGCAGCCATCCGTCGGGGTTCCGCGCCGCGGCCTCTCCGAAGTAGCCTTGAGTCACGTTCGGCCCGCGCACCAGGATCTCCCCTTCGGCGCCCAGGGAGACCTCCTGGATACCGAGCGGCCGGCCGACGCCGCCAGGCCGGCGATCGAATGGATTCGAAATCGACACGATCGGCGCGGTTTCCGTCAGTCCATATCCCTGAATCACGAGATATCCGAGGCTCTCCCAGAATCGCTGGACTTCTTCCGCAAGGGGAGCGCCGCCGGAGACCAGGAGCCGGAACCGGCGCCCGAAGATTCCCGCCAGGCGCGGGAAGAGGAGGGCCTGAATCATGAAAGGCCAGCGCTCGAAGCGGGCCTGGCGCTTCTGAATCTTCTCGAGCGCCCCTTCCTCGCGCAGGAGGCGCCGGACTTCAAGTCCGAGAAGATCGAGAAGCCGGGGAACGGTGAAGAGTCCCCAGGCGCCAAGACGCCGGGCGGCCTCCCGGACCTCCGCGGGCCGCGGCGGGACGAACGCCACGCTGAGACCCATGAACAACGGCAGGAAGACGTTCATCGCCTGGCCGAACATGTGGGACAGGGGAAGCGTGGTGAGAAAGGGAAGCGTGCCGAGGGGGCGAATCCAGCGCTCCCGCCGCTCGAACGCCCTCTCGATCGGAGCGAAGTCGGAGGCGAGGTTGCGGTGAGTGAGCACTACGCCCCGGGGCTGCCCCGTGGTTCCGGAGGTGAACACGATTTCCGCGGTTGAATCGCCCGGGGGATCGGCCCACGAAGGGGAAGAGGCTGCGTCCGGGTCCCCCCAGGAGTCCCACTCGATCCGCCGGCATCCGGGCGGCGGCGAGACGCCGGCAGGCGCCACGAGAAGGCGGCTCTTGCAGCGCCTCGCCACTTCCTCCCGGAACGAGTCGGGGGCCGACTCCTCCAGGGGGACCGCGACGCCGCCGGCGAGAAGGATTCCGGCCAGCGCTTCGACCCAGGAGGGATGGCCGGGGCCCTGAATCAGGACCGGGGCGTCGAGGCCTTCGCGGGCCAGCGTCGCCGCGCAGGACACCATGCGATCGTGGAGACAGGCGTAGGTCCGGCGGCGCCAGCGCACGCCGTCTTTCCAGAAATAGGCGGGTCGATCCGCGAAGCGGCGCAGTCGTGCCAGGCGGGCGCCGAGGGAGGTCAAGGAGGTCTCGGAAGGCAAGCGGATTCTCTCCCGCCGCTATTCTTCCGCACCTCGCGAACGGCAGCAAGGAGGACGGGAGGGCGGCAGGGCCGGGCGCGGCCTCTTCCGGGGGCCGCGGAGCCGCGCGGCCGGACGATCCTTCCCTACCTGCCCGCGGCGAACTTGGAGACCTGGATCGAGTCGTCGATCACCGCGAAGCGCAGCGCCGTGTCTCCCACCCGGATGACGTCCCAATGATTCAGCTTCGATTTTTCGGAGATGCGCTTGCCGTTCAGCCGCGTGCCGTTGGTGCTCGCCAGATCGCGGAGGACGAACGCTTCCGGTCCGTACAATCCGATCTCGGCGTGCTTGCGCGAGACCTTTTCGTCCTCCAGGACGATGTCCGCGCCGGCGCGTCCGATCAGATAGACTCCCCCGGAGGAAAGCGTGTAGACGCGGCCGCTTCCCGGCCCTTCCTCGATCCGGAGGAAGATGCCGGTGGCCGGCGAGATCAGGCCTTCCTTGAGCCGCGGGCGCGCCAAGGCGGAGTCGAGCTTCGTGCTGGCGGCGAATTCCGATTTCTTGTCTCCCATCATCCTCTCCTCATGAAGGTTGAGATTCTCTTCCCTGCGAGGCAGCGGCGCGATCGAAAGACGCTCAGTCCATCCTGAGCGAGACCGGGGCGCCGAGGGATCGTCCCGCGATCATCTTCAGCGTCCGGGTCTCGCCCGACCTGAGGTCGACGACGATCGAATCCTGGAAAGGAGAAGAAGCTCCCTCGGGAAGCACGCGGGCGGCCACTTCGTGCTTGCCGGGCGAGAGCCGAATCCATCCCTCGAAAGTCTCCTGGTCGCGCCCGAGGATCTTGTTGAAGATGCCCTTCCTCGCGGCCGGCGCCAGATGCCGGGAGTAGACCTCACGCCCGTCCACCCGGAGGCTCAGGGTCCCGGCCCCGATGCTGCTGCGGGCGTCCAGCCTCAGGTGAGCGGGCCGGGAGAGATAGAAGTACCCGGTCGCGATGAGCAGAAGCGAGAAGATCGCGGCCGCCCCGAATTTCAACCCCAGGAACCTGCCGCGGCCCTTTGTCGGCTTCCTCCGGTGGGAGGCAGGCTCTGTGGCGCCGGCGGGCGCCGGAGCGGCCTGAGCCCCCTTTCCGGCCAAGTCGGGCGGCGCGGCCGGCGCCGCGGAGGCGCGCCGCTTGCGGCCGGCCTCGCGGAAGGCATCGCGAAACTCAGCGCCGTTCTTGAAGCGCTTTCCCGGATCTTTCGCCAGGGCCTGGTCGAAGAAGTCGTTGAGACGATCCGGAAAGCCGCGAACGCGGCGGGTGATCGGGATCGGCGCGTCGTGGGCGATCGAATAAACCAAGGCGGGAAGATCCTTTCCTTCGAAGGGGCGCTCCCCGCAGAGCGCCTCGTACAGCACCGCCGCCAGCGAAAAGAGATCGCTCCGGCCGTCCAGGTCCCCTCCGCGGATCTGCTCGGGGGACATGTATGCGGGGGAGCCGAGAGACGCTCCCGATTGCGTCAGCTCGGAAGTCGAGAGCCGGGCCACTCCGAAATCGGCGATCTTCGCCGCCCCATCGGGGGCCCGCAGGAGGATGTTCGCGGGCTTGATGTCGCGGTGGATGATTCCGGCCTGGTGCGCGACGTGGAGGGCCTCGGCCAGGAGGGCCCCGAAGCTCATGACCCAGCCCGGCTCGAGCCGATCCCCCTGCTCGAGAACCTGCCGGAGGCTGCGCCCCGGAACGTACTCCATGGCGATGTAGGAGAGGCCCAGCGAAGCGTCGTCGCCGGCGTCGTAGATCGTGACGATTCCGGGGTGGGAGAGGGAAGCGGCGGCCTGCGCCTCGCGCAAGAAACGCTCGTGGAACTCGGCGATCAGCTCCTCGGAAATGCCGTCCGGCAGAATGTAGGTTTTCAGCGCCACGCGGCGCTGCAGCCGGGGATCCTGGGCCAGATAGACGACTCCCATGGCGCCCCGCCCGATCTCGCCCTGGATGACGTAGCGTCCGATTCGCGACATGCCCTTAAATATAGGTTTGAGGTGAGCTTCCGCAACGATCCCGGATGAAACAAGTCGCGCCGGAATGGGAGGAGCCGAACGCGATTCTCGTGCCGGCTCCGGGAAGGGGACACCTCCCCCGGCGGGCCGCCGGGAAAGACCCCATGTCCACCGCATGGACATGGGGAACCGCGGCGGCGTCAGGGAATCATCCATCGTCCGGGGCGATGGATGACTTCGAGGACCGGATCCCGATCCTCTTTGGGCAGGCCGCGCCGCGCGACGCTCGGCGGCCTTCGCTGTGCTAACCTTGCTTCCGATGGAAACCGGCAAGCTCCGGTGGGTGTCGATCTTCGCCGTGGCCATGGCCTACTTGGAAGCGGCCACCGTCGTCTATCTCCGCCGCGTTTTCGGAATCACCGACCTCATCCGGGACACTTCGCCCTACGATCCCGCGATCGCGGCGGTGGAGCTCGGCCGGGAGCTGGCGACGCTGATCATGCTGCTGGCGCTCGGCTGGGCGGCCGGGAAATCCAGGCAGTCGCGCCTGGGCTTCGCCTTTTTCGCCTTCGGCCTGTGGGACATCGCCTATTACGCGTGGCTCCGGCTCCTGCTCGCCTGGCCCGCCTCGCTGCTCTCCTTCGACCTGCTGTTCCTCATTCCGCTGCCGTGGTGGGGGCCCGTCCTCAGCCCCGTTCTGATCGCGCTGCTGTGCATGGCGGGCGGGGCCCTGACGGTTCGGGCCGAGGATCGGGGCCGGCGGTTGCGACCGCACCTGCCGGAGGGGATTGCCGCGGCGGCCGGGACGCTCGCCGTGCTCTATGCTTTCATGGCCGACGCCCTTTCCGCCCTGCCGGCCGACGCCGAGACGCTGGATCGGCTGCGGCCGGCGCCGTTCCGGTGGCCCATTTACCTGGCGGGTTTGGGGCTGCTGGCGTGGGCCGTGTGGAGAATCGTCCGACCCGCGACGCAGCCGGCCGCGGAGCGCTGATTGACGCGGGGCGAGCCCTCCTCGTACTGGCTCACCCGGTTCTTTATCCTGCGTCTGCTCGGTCTCGTCTACCTGGTCGCGTTTCTGGGCCTCGCGCTTCAGCTCGTCCCTCTGTTGGGAGAGCATGGTCTCTTGCCGATCGGCCTCTTCCTCGGCCGGGCGGAAGCCGCGTACGGAAGCCGTCTGGGGGGATTCCTCCAGTTCCCCAGCGTCTTCTGGCTCGCCTCCTCCGATCGAATCCTGCTCGGCGGGGCCTGGCTGGGCGCCGCGCTCTCGCTGGCCGTGCTTCTCGGATACGCCAACGGGATCATGCTGGCGATCCTGTGGGCCCTCTACCTCTCGTTCGTCCACGTCGGCCAGGACTGGTACGGCTACGGCTGGGAGATTCAGCTCCTCGAGACCGGCTTTCTGGCCATCTTTCTCTGCCCGCTGCTGGACGGGCGCCCCTTTCCGCGGCGCGAGCCGGCGGCCCCCGTGCTCTGGCTCTTCCGGTGGCTGGCGTTCCGCATCATGCTTGGCGCCGGCCTGATCAAGCTGCGCGGCGATTCCTGCTGGAGGGATTTGACCTGCCTCGATTATCACTACGAGACGCAGCCGATCCCCAATCCGCTGAGCCGGACGCTGCACTTCATGCCCCGCGGATTCCAGAAGCTGGGAGTGCTGTTCAATCACCTCAACGAGCTGGTCGCTCCGTGGTTCGTCTTCGGCCCGCGCCTCGCGCGGCATGCCGCCGGCTGCCTTCTGGTCGCCTTCCAGATCACGCTGATTCTCAGCGGCAACCTCTCCTTCCTGAACTACCTCACGATCATCCCGATCCTGGCCTGCTTCGACGATTCCTTGTTTCGCAGGGTCGTTCCGGCGCGGCTGGCGGAGAAGGCGGCGCACTCCGCGGCGCGGGCGGAGGCCTCCCCGGCGCAGCGCGTCGCGGCCGTCGCGCTGGTGGCGCTGGTCGCCGTCCTGAGCATCGATCCCATCCGCAATCTCCTGTCCTCCCGTCAGGCGATGAACACCTCCTTCAACCGCCTCGATCTCGTGAACACCTACGGCGCCTTCGGCAGCGTCGGCCGTGAGCGGAACGAGATCGTCTTCGAAGGCACGAAGGATCCGATCCTCACCGACCAGACGGTCTGGAGGGAATACGAATTCAAGTGCAAGCCCGGGGATCCAAAGCGCCGTCCGTGCATCGTCTCCCCGTACCATTACCGCCTGGACTGGCAGATATGGTTCGCCGCGATGTCGCGGCCGGAGCGCTATCCATGGACGATTCACCTGATCTGGAAGCTCCTTCACAACGATCCGGAGACCCTGGGCCTGCTCGCGGGGAATCCCTTTCCCGAGTCGCCCCCGCGCTGGATTCGGGCCGTCCTGTATCGCTACCGGTTCGCTCCGCCGGGCGATCCCGAGGGAGGCTGGTGGCGGCGGACCCTTCTCGGGGCGTGGATTCAGCCGCTGCAGTCGGAGGATCCGCGCCTGCGCCGTTTTCTCGCGGCGCACGGCTGGCTCGATCCGGAGGAAGGAGAACCGTAAGGCGCGAAGGGGCGGGACGGCCTCGCGGCGCGGTTGACATTCCGGGGAAGCGCCTTGATGATCGCGCCGCCGGCGCGGCGGCGTCGCGCGGTCTCTTGACGCTCGGGCGCGCAAGCCCGGAGAACGAGGCACGAAGGAGGGCGGAGTGGAGATCCGGGTTCTGGGCGACATCCTGACGCAGCTGGAGCGGGATCACCCGCGGAGCGATCTCTTCCGCTACAAGTCGGCCGGCTCGTGGCACGACATCTCCACCGAGGATTTCTTCTCGACGGTCAGGTCCCTCGCCCTGGGGCTCGAGACGCTCGGAGTCGTGAAGGGGGAGCGCGTCGCGATCCTGTCCGAAAACCGGCCCGAGTGGACCGCCTTCGATCACGCGCTGCTCAGCCTGGGCGCCGTCGTGGTGCCGATCTACGCGTCGCTTCTCACCGAGCAGGTCCGCTTCATCCTGGAGAACAGCGAGGCGCGCGCGGTGGTCGTCTCCGGAGCCGCCCAGCTGGGGAAGCTGCGCCCCGCCCTGCCCTCCCTTCCCGCTCTCGCGCAGATCCTCATCCTGGACGCCGGCGAGACGCCGCCGGGGGACGCCGTTTCCTGGACGGCGGTCCTGGCGGCGGGCGAGGCGGCGCATCGAGCGGAGCCGGAGCGGTTCGAGGCCCGCCGCGCGGCGATCCGGCCGGAGGATCCGGCGAGCATCCTCTACACCTCGGGGACCACCGGGGAGCCGAAGGGAGTGGTGCTCACGCACGGCAACTTCGCCTTCAACGTCAACGCGACGCTCAAGCTGATCCCCTTCTCCTCGGACGACGTCACCCTGTCGTTCCTGCCGCTGACGCACGTCTTCGAGCGCATGGTGGAATTCGCCTATTTGTCGGCGGGAGCGAGCATCGCCTACGCGGAGTCGATCGAGGCGGTTCCCCAGAACATGGCCGAGGTGCGCCCGACCGTGGTGTCGAGCGTCCCGCGCTTCTTCGAGAAAGCCCACGACCGTATCGTCTCCAACGTCCGCTCCTTGCCCTGGCCGCGCCGGCTCCTCGCCGGGCTCCTGCTGCGGGAGGCGCGCCGCCGGGCGCGCGCCCTGCTGGAGAAGCACCCGGTGCCGCCCCTCGCTCGCCTGCTCCATCCCCTCGCCGATCGCCGCATCTTCGCTCCCATCCGGGAGAAGATGGGCGGGCGGATCCGGTTCTTCGTCTCGGGCGGCGCCCCGCTCGCCCCGCGCATCGCCGAGTTTTTCTACGCCGCCGGGATCCCGATCCTCGAGGGGTACGGCTTGACGGAAACCTCGCCGGTCGTCGCCGTCAACACGCTGGAAAAGATCCGTCTCGGCACGGTCGGCCCGGTGATCCCGGGCGTGGAAGTCCGGATCGCCGAGGACGGCGAGATCCTGGTCCGCGGCCCCAACGTGATGCAGGGCTACTTCCGGAACGAGGCGGCGACCCGGGAGGCGATGAAGGACGGTTGGTTCCACACGGGGGACATCGGCGTCATCGATCCCGACGGCTTCCTGCGGATCACCGACCGCAAGAAGGAGGTTCTCAAGACGTCCGGAGGCAAGATGGTCGCCCCCCAGCCTCTGGAGAACCTCCTGAAGTCCGACCGGGCGATCAGCCAGGCGGTCGTCCTGGGAGACCGTCGCAAGTTCGTCTCGGCCTTGATCGTTCCCGATTTCGACTGGCTTGCCTCCTTCGCCCGCGCCAAGCAGATCTCCACCAGGAGCCTGGACGAGCTCCTGCGCGATCCCCGCGTCCTCGATCTCTACCGCGCCCGGATCCGCGCGAAGATGGCGGGGCTGCCGTCCTACGAGACGGTGAAGAAATTCCGGCTCCTTCCCCGGGAGCTTTCCCAGGAGGCGGGCGAGCTGACCCCGACCTTGAAGGTGAAGCGGCGGGTCATCGAGCAGAAGTACGCGGATTTGATCGAATCGATCTACAAGGAGTGAGCTTGGAGTCGAAATTGCTCGACATGCGGGAATGTGCCCGGCGGGAATTCCGGGAGATCCACAGCGAGATGCTCCGCCTGTCGCTGCTCCAACAGCCGTCGTGGTTCCGGCCGCTGCTCCACCGGAGCCGCCGTCTCAAGAGCTACACGGGACACGATCACTGGTCCCGGGCCTGGGAGTATCCGTGGGCGATCCTGGCGGCCGATCTGGGCGGCCGGCCCTTGAGGGTGGCGGACATCGGGGGCGGCGGCAGTCCTTTCGCGCTCTATCTGGCCCGGCACGGCCACGACTGCTCGGTCGTCGACCCTTCGCTGAACGAAGGGGCGGGATGCGTCTACGACCAGCGAAAGAGCCTCGGCGCGAACCTCCGCTCGATGAGCAAGAAAGTCCTGTTCCGCGCCGCCGGAATCAACTCGGTCTGGGGACTCCCCGAGGCGGGCGGCGACGATCGCATCCGGTATCACGCCGATCCGGCCGAGGCCCTGCCCTTTCCCGACGGCCATTTCGATCGCGTCTTCTGCCTGAGCGTCATCGAACACATTCCCTCCGAGCTCTGGGCCGGATGCGTGAAGGAGTTCCAAAGGGTTCTGCGCCCGGGCGGCCGGCTCGTGATCACGCAGGACATGACGCCCGAGGAGGCCAACGCGCGCGTCTATCTGAAGCTGGTGGAGGCTTGCTCCCTCGAGCTCGTCGGCGACCCCCATTATCCGGTCCCTCTCGACCCGGGACAGCAGAGGCTCCGGCATCCCGGACAGGGATACGAGACGATCGGCCTCGTCTGGCGGAGCTGATTGCCCGGCGCCAGGCTCCTCGAGACGCCCGCGCACGATCCGCTCCTCAGGATGCCGCGCGCGGCATACCCTCACGACGTCCCGGGCTCTGAGGTATACAATGACTCCCCTTCGGCCGGAGGATCGGTCGATCACGTAGTCACCTCCGCGGGGCGACCCGCATCGAAAGGAGATTATGAAACCCACCGTCGGCTCGCTGGTCCTCACGGCGATCCTTGCCCTCTTTGGATGCGGATCCGGCTCGCATAGCACGAAGGGTTCGGATCCGAAAACGGAGCAGGACAAGACCTTCTACGCTCTCGGCCTTCTGGTTGGCGCCAATCTGACCCAGTTTTCGCTCACGCCCGAGGAGATGGAGTTCGTCAGCAAAGGCGTGGCGGACGCCGCCGCCCATGCCAAGCCCCAGGTCGATCTCCATGTCTACGGCCCCAAAGTCCAGGAGCTGATGAAGGCGCGGGCCGGAGCCTCGCTGGCCGCCGAAAAACAGAAAGCCGCCGCCTTCCGCGAAGGCGCTGCGAAGGAGGAGGGCGCGCAGAAAAGCCCGTCGGGCCTCGTCTACCGGACGCTCAAGCCGGGCACCGGCGCGACTCCCACGATGACCGACACGGTCAAAGTCCATTATCAAGGCGCGCTCCCGGACGGCACGGTCTTCGACAGCTCGATTCAGCGCGGCCAGCCGGTGGAGTTTCCGCTGAACGCCGTCATTCCCTGCTGGACGGAAGGGGTCCAGAAAATGAAGGTGGGGGAGAAGGCCAAGCTGATCTGTCCTTCGGAAATCGCCTACGGCGATCAGGGACGTCCGCCTCAGATTCCCGGCGGGGCGACGCTGGTCTTCGAGGTCGAGCTGCTGGACATCGTCAAGAAGCAGTGAGGTCCGGCCTCCCTCCTCTTCTGGTCCTGGTACTGCTCTTTCCCGCCGCGGGGGCGCCGGCGGCCGAGCCGGCGCCGGCCTCCCCGGCGCCGGGTGTCGTGGCTCCAAAGCTGACGTGCACCTCCGATCCGACCCGGTCGTACGCTCTCTACCTGCCGCTCTCCTACGATCCGGCCCGCCCGGCGCCGGTCCTCTATCTCATGGACGCGCGCGGTCGGGCCCTCGCCGCTTTGGAGCGCTTCCGGGAAGGGGCAGAGCGCTTCGGCACCGTGCTGGCCAGCTCCTACGATTCCGCCAGCGATCGGCAAGTCGATCCGAACTCCCAGGCGCTCGCCGCAATGTGGCGCGACACGCACCAGCGGCTGCGCCTGGACGATGGGCGCGTCTACCTCGGCGGTTTCTCGGGGACCGCCCGCGCCGCAATCGAGATGGCGCTCGCGGAGCGGGGCAAGATCGCCGGAGTGATCGCGGCGGGCGCGGGGTTCCCTTCTGGCAGCGCCCCGGAGGCCGGCCTCCCGTTCGTGCTTTTCGGGACCGCCGGCGACGAAGACTTCAATTACGACGAGATGCTGCAGCTGGACGAGACCCTCGATCGTCTGGGGATCGTCCATCGCATCGAAGTCTTCCGAGGAGGGCACGATTGGATGCCCGCGCGGCTCGCGAGCCGCGCCCTCGCCTGGATGGAGCTCCAGGCGATGGCCGCGGCGAAGCGGAACCGCGAGGCCTCCCTGATCAGCTCGCTTTGGACCGAAGCTCTCGGCGAGGCCCGGTCGCTCGAACAAGAGGGAAGGCCGTCGGAAGCGGCGCGGCTCTATCGCGCCACGGCCGCCGACTTTCGGGGTCTCCTCGACGTCGCGGAGGCGTCGGAGCCGGCTCTGCGGCTGGCGGGCTCCGAGAGGGTGCGGCGTGAGAGGCGCGAGGATGAAAACCTGCGAAGGCGCGAGCGCCAGGTCCTCTCCGAAGCCTGGCGCCTCCTCGGCGCCGCGTCATCCTCTTCCTCGGTCTCGTCCGATCCCGCGAGACTTCCGGCCGCTCTCCGGCTCGACGAATGGAAAAGGAAGAGCCGGGGAAAGGATCCGCGGCTCGCGGCGTCCGCCCGGCGGATCCTGAACGCTCTCCTGGTCCAGACCGCCTATTACCTTCCCGAAGAAGCTTCCCGCAGAAAAGACGATCGGGCCGTGATTCTCTGCCTGACCGTCGCCGCCGCCATCCGTCCGGAGGATCCGGAGCTGCTCTACCGTCTCGCCGCGGCCCGCGCCCGCGCCGGCGACAGCCGGGAGGCGCTCCGGAGCCTGGAGCGCGCGGTGCAGCGGGGATTCGCGGATCTGGAGCGGCTCAGGCAGGACGACGACTTCAAGCGGCTGCGGGGGGATCGCGCCTACCGGCGGCTGGAGGCGGAAGTGGAAGGGAGGCGGGGGGTGCGTCCCCCCGCCTCCTGAGGGCGCCGAAGGAGGTCAGTTTTCGAGCTTCGCGTCCAGCTCGAAGACGACGTTGTTCTTGAGGGCGTTGGACACGGGGCATCCTTCCTTCGCCTTCTCCGCGGCCTCCTGGAAGGCGTGAGCGTCGATCCCCGGCACCTTCCCCCGGACCTCCAGCCGCATCTTGGTGATGCGGAATCCCTCCCCGACCTTGTCAAGGGACGCCGAGGCTCGCGTCGAAATCTGGGTCGCCGGAGTGCCGGCGCGCTCCAGCCCGGCAGCCAGAGCCATGCTGAGGCAGCCGGCATGCGCAGCCGCAATCAGCTCTTCGGGGTTCGTCCCCTCGCCCTCCTCGAAACGGGAGGGGAAGGAATAGGCCCCTTCGAAGATGCCTTTTCCGACCGTGACGAGTCCCTTTCCGGACTTGAGGCCGCCTTTCCAGACGGCGCTTGAATGGCGAGTGGGCATGGTCGTCTCCTTTGTGCAGAGTCCAATGGCGGATTCAGATCGTCCGACGCTCGATTCCGGAGCCGTGAGGCCCCAGTTAACCATGAGACGCGCCCGCGGGACAACCTCCGGTTGACGCGCTCCTTCGAGGACGGCACACTTCCTTCATGTCGAAAGATCCCGGCTCTTCTCATTCCGTGGCGGGCGTCGGGCCGGAGGAGGCGGAGCGTCGCGTCCGGGAGCAGCGCGTGAGGGTCCTGGACGTCCGCACGCCCGAGGAGTACCGGGATCTGGGGCACATCCCGGGAGCGATCCTCCTGCCCGTCGATCTAATCGCCGCGGCGCCCGCGACGCTCCCGCTTGAGGGGAAGCCCCTTCTGGTCTGTTGCGAGCACGGAGTGCGGAGCGCCGCGGCGGCGCGCTTCCTGATCGCGGCCGGCTTCGAGGGAGTGCTGAATCTCTCGGGAGGGCTGTCGCGGTGGCGCGGGCCGCGGGAGTTCTCTTCCGGCGATCCCTGTCATCCCGCCGGCCCGTCCTCCTGGCTCGTGAAGAATGCGCGCCTGCTGCCGGCGGGCGGCAACGCCCTCGACGTCGCCTGCGGCGCGGGCCGCAACGCGCTGCTGCTGGCCGCCGCGGGCTTCCGAGTTCGGGCGGTGGATCGGGACGAGCGCAAGATCCAATCCCTCGATCGGACGGCTCGGAAGCTGGGACTGCCGCTGTCGGCGGAGGTTCTCGATCTCGAAAGCGCGACCACCGATCTCGGGGACTCCGTCTACGATCTCGTTCTGGTCACCCGCTACCTGCACCGGCCTCTTTTCCCGGCCTTGATCCGGGCGCTGCGCCGGGGCGGCCTGTTGCTCTACGAGACGTTCACCGAGGAGCACGGCCGGCGCGGAGGCCCTCCCACCTGTCCCGACTTCCTTCTGGAAACCGGAGAGCTTCGCCGGCTCGCGGCGCCTCTGGAGGTTCTCCGGGAAAGGGAAGGGGAGTTCGACGGAGGAATGGTCGCCGGGATCGCGGCCCGCCGGCGGTAGGCACCAACGGAAATCAGCGCGGTTTCGAGCGGTCCAGAAGATCCCGCAACGCCGTCTCCAGATCGGAATGCCGGTAGCGGTAGCCGGAGGCTTGCAGCCTCTCCGGCTTCACCCGGACGCTGGCCAGGAGGGCCGCGTCCCCCATCTCGCCGAACAACAAGCGGATGGCGAAGGCCGGAACGGGAAAGACGGCGGGCCGGCTGAGAACCGACGCGAGAACCCGGGTGAATGCGCGGTTGGTGACCGGCTGGGGAGCCACGGTGTTCAGCGGCCCGGACAGGGCTTCGGTGCGCAGAGCGTGCTGGATGGCGCCGACGGCGTCCTGCAGGGAAATCCAGCTCATCTGCTGGTCCCCGGAGCCGACCACGCCTCCCATTCCCAGGCGGAAGGGAACCAGCATTTTCTTCAGGGCGCCGCCCGCCGGAGAGAGAATGACTCCGAATCGCGCACAGACGACGCGGATCCCCTTGCGCGCCGCCGCCTCGGTGGCTTTCTCCCACGCCTGACAGACCTCGGGCAGGAAGCCGCTCCCCGGGGGGCTGTTCTCGGTGAGGACTTCCGCCCCGCGATCGCCGTAATATCCGATCGCCGAAGCGGAGAGCAGGACGCGCGGCGGCCGCGCGAGGCTCACCAGCGCCTCGGAAAGCAGCCGGGTCCCCTCGACGCGGCTGCGACGGATGCGGCGCTTCTTGGCCTCGGTCCAGCGCCCCTCGGCGATATTCTCTCCGGCCAGGTGCACGACGGCGTCGAGCCCCTCGAGCGCGGCGGCATCCAGGCGCCCCGCTTCAGGATCCCACGAAACGGAGGGGCCTTCCGCCTTGGCGCCGGGACGGATAAGCCGGATCGCTTCGTCCCCCGCGGCGGCGAGGGACTGCCTCAGGGCCGAACCCACCAGGCCGCTCGATCCCGATATCAGCACTCTCATGCCCGCGAGGATTCCATACTCGCGCGCCGATGTCCAGGCTCGGCGTCAGCGGCTCTCGCCGATCAGCCGGAGATGGCTCAGGACCAGAGGGTCACGGGTCCCGGTGCCGGCGACCCGTTTCAGCAGCCGCCTGGCCTTTCCGGTCCTGCCGTTCCGGTGCAGCGCCCAGGCGAGGCGATCCATCGTCGGGACGTCCTCGCGGATCGCCGCTTCGTGACGCGCGATGGCGAGCGCGCGCGGCGGGTCGGGCCTGCGCTCGAGATAGAAAAGGACGAGATCGTGGTTCTCGTTGTCAGGGAGGTCGCGGTTCGCCAGGGCGATCCCCTCGAACCGTGCCTCCGCGCGCCGCGCCTCCTCCTCCCGTCCCAGGGCCCGCAGGCTGTCAGCCAGCAGGAGGTAGCGCTCGGCGTAAGGCGCCGCGTCGATCGCCTGCCGGGCCAGGAGCGCGGCCTCGGCGGGTCGCTGGGTCTCCAGGGCGATGGCCGCGAGCGCCGCGAGCGCGTAGTGATAGCCGGGGAAGAGGCTGAGAGCTTGGCGCAGCCTCTCCTCGGCGCCGGCGAGATCTCCCTGCTCCTGCCAAAGATGCCCGAGCTGGACCAGGAGCCACGCTCGATCCTCCGTCTCGGAAAGGGGGGTGGACTGCAGCGACATCTCCAGCAGCTCGGCAGCCCCCTCCAGATCGCCGCGCGCCTCTCTCAGATAAGCGACACGGCAGTAGGACGAGGGGCCGGGACGCAAGTCGACCATGGCCTGATAAGCCTTCTCGGCCCGGCGCGGGCGTCCCAGCTCCATGAGCGCGTCCCCCATCACGCTGAAGTTCCAGGCGTCATCCGGATGTTTTCGCGCGTAGCGGCGGGTCATCGTGTAGGTCTTCGCAAACTCGTGACGGCCGAGGGCGACCCAGGCCGAAATCCGCTGGGTGATCGGATTGCCCGGTTCCCGGCTCGAAGCCTCGCTCAGAGCCTCCGACGCCTCGGAGTAAAGGGAGACGTCTCCGGTCTCGCGCGCCCGGCGCGTCAACCCGATGGCCAGCGCCTGGTAGGTCTTGACGTCCGGTCTTCCGGACGCGATTCTCGCCCGGGCGGCGCCGATCTGCGCCTCGGCTGGGCTGGAAACGGCGGGCCGCGCCAGAAGCATGGAGCCGGTCGCGGAAGCCGTGAGAAGAGCGAGCGCGATGATTCTTCGGAACGGATGCGGCTGCATCGAAAACTCCCTCGGTTGAGTCAATTCTGGACCGGTCCGCCGCCGGCCTCGCCCGGATCCTTGTGGCGGCGGTTGACGCCGTCATGCGCGTAGCCGACGTAAGGGAAGCTCGGAAAATAAGCGACGTCGTTGACGTTGACACCGTCCCCAAGGCGACTGTTCGGGAACCGGTTCAGGGAATTCCCGCCGGCGTCCCGTGAAAGCACGCCGCCCACCGCGACCCGCAACACGATGTCGGTGACGTCGTCGAAGACCCTCCGTCCGTTCGGGAATCCCGCCGGGTCGCCGCCGAGCACTCCAAGGCGGCTGGCGGTCGCGGACGCGGTCGGGGGAACGCCGACGTTCAGGCGCAGGAGATCCGATACGGGCCCTTCCGGCGTCCCGGGCGCGGCGATCGGCGGGAGGTACTTCACCAGCGGGAGGAGGTCGGTGCGGGGCGGTGCGGGAATGTCGAACGCGCCGCCGTAGGCGGCCTGGGCGATTCGCGCGACCAGCGGATCCAGCGCGAAACGCGCAAATTGCGTGTCGTCCTTCGGGAGCGCTCGACTCCATCGGTCCTTCATGTCGGTGCCGATGAGCAGCTCGTTGAAGAGCGGGTTTCCCATCCGCTGCACCTGCTTGAACGTTCCATGTCCCGCCTCCGGCCTCGAGCTGGATCGAACGGTGACCGCCGGCCGTGACGTGCTGCCCCAGGTCCCCAGAGTCGCGGCGGCGGTCTCCGGGCTCACCGCGGCCCGCGTGCGGGTCAGCTGCGGGATGGGAACCTCGACGGCGATGGTGTTCACGTTGTACCCGGAGACGGAATCGGTCACGAAGTTGGCGGCCGCGCGGTCCTGCAGATCGGTCATCACGGCGGGAATCCCCGTCGACCCGTAGCCGCCGTTACCCTCCACGTCGGTCCCCGGGAGCACGCGGAAGTTCAGGGAGTCGAACGCGGCGCCGAGATCGATCCAGAAGGCATCGTCCGTCGTGCCCGCGAAGACCTTCACCCCTCCTTCGAGCTCGTAGATCCCCTGCGCGAAGAGCGCAGGGTAATCGGGCATGGTGCGCGGGCCGACGTTGCTGGGAACGGCATAGAGCCTCCGGCCGCCGGCGCCGCCCAGCGGAAGGCGCACCGCCGAGCGGCCGCTGCCGAGCACCATGCTGACGGAATAGCTCTGCCGGAGGCCCAGTCCTTCGGATCCGGGACCGTCCAGGGCGGTGATGGCGGGCGGGATCAAGGCGGTCCCTGGAGCCACCGGCGCGGGGGAGTTCGACGGAGCCGCGATGCCGCCTCCGGCGCCCGCGAAGCCCACCGGGACGCCGGGAAGCCGCTGCTCGGTCTTGAACCGGAACTCGAAAGAAACGTCCTCGACCGCGTCGTTGTTGTTGTCCACGTGGATCGCGTAAAGGATGTTGTCGTCGAAGGGAAAGTAATTGGGTCCGTTCGCGGGCTCGAGGAACGGGTCGACGCAGAGGATCAAGGTGACTCTCTTCGCCCCTTCTTCGGGCTTGTCGTAGCTCACGAAAGCGTAGAAGTCGGTGATATCCGCGGTGCGATCGATGGCGGTCAGGGGCGCTTCCCGGTGGCTGGCGGCCTGCAGTGATCCGTGCGCCAGCAGAAGCAGGGTCAGGACGAGGAGGCGGGATCGGGTGGCAAGGGACATTCCATTCTCCTATTCAAACGGGCGGATGCGGCTTTCGGTCCGGTGGCTCGGTGAACTCGTCCGTCTATACGCTCGCCACCGATCGGATGGATTGCATCGTTCGGCGTGATGCCGATAAAATCGCCTGCCGGCCTTCGCACCCATCCAAAAGGGGCCGATGGGGCGTATATCCTCTTCAGGACCTTCCAAGGTGGAGCCCGCCCTGAGCATCGCGCCTTCCTCCCTTCCATCCGACGAGGCCCTCGTGATCCGCATGGCGGAAAAGGACCAGGAAGCTCTTTCGATCCTCTATGAGCGCTACCGAAGGGTCGTCTTCGGCCTTTCTGTGGGAATCCTGAGGGATCGAACCGACGCCGAGGAGGTCGTCGCCGACGTCTTCTTCCAGGCGTGGCGCGGAGCGGGCGGATACGATCGCCTGCGGGGATCGGTGTCCAGCTGGCTCGTCATGCTCTGCCGGAGCCGCTCGATCGACCGGCTGCGGGCGCGCGGCAGGCGCGAGAGCGGCCGGGAGAGGCTGCAGGTGCAGGGCACGGAGGGGACCCCGGCGGAACGGCGCGAAGCGGGGGCGGAGGAGCTGATGGAGATGCAGCTCAAGAAGAAGCGCATCACCGACGCGCTCGGGGCGCTTCCGCTCGAGCAGCGCCGCGCCCTCGAGCTCGCCTTCTACGGAGGGCTGAGCCATTCGGAGGTGGCCGTCGAGCTGGGTGAGCCGCTCGGAACGATCAAGAGCAGGATCCGCCAGGCCCTCTCCCATCTCCGGGAAGGACTGGAGAAGGAGACAAAGGCATGAATCTCGAAGGGCGCGGCGCAGAGATCATGGACTGCAAGGCGGTCCAGGAGCGGCTCGCGCTGGATGCCCTGGATCTCCTGGAATCGGACGCGGAGCGGCGGGCGCTTCGCCAGCATCTGGAGAGCGGTTGCCCCGCCTGTTCCGCCGAGCAGGCGGCCGTGCGAGAGACCCTCGGGCTGCTGCCCTATGCCCGGACGCCCGAGGAGCCTTCGCCCATGGTCAAGGCACGTCTCGTGGCGGCTGTCCGGCGTGACGCCGCGAATTCGGCCGCCGAGCCCAGAGGCTTCGGAAGATCTCGCCTCTGGGCCGTGGGGATCGCCGCAGGGGTGATCGTCGCGGTGCTGACCGGCGTGCTGGTGAGCCGCCGCGAGCGCGTCCTGGTGGCGGATCTGCATAGCCGGCTGCGCGCCCAGGAGCGGGAGCTGGCGTTACTGAAACAGCAGATGATTCGGGCCCGAGACACGCTGCAGCTCGTCAGCTCGCCCGGGGTGAGCGTGATCGACCTGGAGGGACAGGCCGACCGTTCTGAATCGCGGGCGAGAGTCTTCTGGGATCGCCGCCGGCAAACCTGGCAGATCTTCGCGGGCGGCCTGCCGCCTCCCGCGAAGGGAAGAAGCTATCAGCTGTGGATGGTGACCGCTACGGCCAAAATCAACGCCGGTGTCTTCGATCCCGCCGCGACGGCGGAGGCCTCCGGCACGGTCGCCATCCCTCGGGACGCGGGCGCGGTCGTGGCCGCGGCCGTCACCGAAGAGCCCGAAGGAGGCTCGCCTCAGCCGACCGGCGCGATCCTCCTCCTCGGGAAGATCTGAGCGACGGCGCCCAAGATTCCCCGTCCGCGTGTCCCCCCGGGCCCTCCGAGCCCCGGTTCCGGGCTCCTCGCAAGGACCTAGAGCTGGCTCGTGCAGTAGCGGCATCGCTTCGCCACCGCCGGCACTCTCTCCGCGCACTGGGGACAATCCTTCATGTCGGGACCCGGCGGGGCGGGCTTCATGGCGATCTTCGTGATCACGAAGACGCACAGGGCGATGATCAAGAAGTCGACGATGGTGTTCAAGAACAGGCCGAGGTTCAGGGTCGGGGCGCCTGCCTTCTGAGCGTCGGCGAGGGTGTCGTAATGAGTCGACCCGAGATTGACGAAGAAGTTGGAGAAGTCGACCCGCCCGATCAGAAGTCCCAAGGGAGGCATGAGGATGTCCTTGACGAGCGAGCTGACCACTTTCCCCACCGCCCCGCCGATGATCACCCCAATCGCGAGGGCCAGAGCGTTGGTTTGGAGCAGGAAGTCTCTGAAGCCTTTCATGGAGCTCCTCCTTGGAAGCATGGCGGCGCGGCGCCAGGGCAGCGGCGCTTCGGGGGAATGAGGTGGCGAGAAGGCCAGAAGTCGGTCATGGAAGCAACGTCCTCCTGTGCGAAGGGGTCCCGCTCGGCGACGTTGGCGCGGATTATGGGGCAGGACTCCCAGGCCGGGCAACCGGCCCCTCGATGTGCGGGACTTTTCACCGGGTCGAGCTCCGGCTAGTACCAGACGGAAGAAGCGGATAGAATAAGGCCCTCCGAAAGGAGGCTCCGGAACCTGATCGCGCGGGACATCGTAAAGGTCCATGGGCAGAGCGATAACGGGGCCATCGCGCCGGAGCCGGATTCGATGATCGGGAAGACCCTCAATAACTACAGGGTGGAAGAGCTTCTCGGCAAGGGGGGCATGGGCGAGGTCTATCGTGCCGTGGACACCCGCCTGGGACGGCCCGTGGCGCTCAAGATCCTCCGGCCCGATCTGGTGGGAGACGCTGAGCGACGCCGGCGGTTCCTGCAGGAAGCGCGGGCCGCCTCCACCGTCAACCATCCCGCCATCGCCCAAATCTACGAAATCGGCGAGTCGGACGACACGACCTTCATCACTATGGAGTACGTCGACGGGTCCACGATCCGGCAGCTCGTCTCCCGCCGGGAGCTCGACCTCCCCGCCGCCGTCGAGGTGGGGATCCAGGTGGGTGACGGGCTGGCGCGGGCGCACGAGGCGGGAATCATCCACCGCGACATCAAGTCGGACAACGTCATGGTGACCAAGGACGGGCATCCGAAAATCCTCGATTTCGGGCTCGCGAAGCTCTTGGACTCGGGCGAAGGGGAGGCGGGGTCGAGCCGCATGGAAACGCTGACCCGCACGCATGCCGGGATGATCCTGGGAACGATCACTTACATGAGCCCGGAACAAGCCCGCGGTCTGCCGGCCGATCGCCGATCGGACGTCTTCTCGTACGGGATCCTCTTGTACGAAATGACGGCCGGAAAGGTCCCGTTCCAAGGGGCCAGCGCGCTGGACACTCTGCACGCCATCGCCTACGAGCCGACCCAGCCCGTCACGACGATCCGGACGAACGTCCCCTATTCCCTGCAGAAAGTCATCGACCGATGCATGCAGAAAAAGCCCGAAGAGCGCTACCAGGACCTTCGGGACGCGGTGACCGAGCTGAAGAAGGTGAAGCGCGAGATCGAGTCCGGTGCTTCCGGGGGAGTGCCCGTCCTGGATCGTTTCCGCGGGATGTTCGGCAATCTGACGTCGCGCGGCCTGCTCTGGGCGACTATCGTGGGAGCGGTCCTCGGGGCCCTGCTGATCTCCCTCGTGACCGGAAGCGAGCGCGGCAACGTCGGGCCGCTTATCGTCGTCCTGCTCGTGGGAGTCTTTCTCTTCCGGCGGTTCCGCAACCGCGGCCAGAGGGAGATGCGGCGTTTCGTGAAGAAGGCCTCGGCCCTCAAGGAAGTCCAGACCATCCTCTTCCACCGGGGACAGTTCACCGTGGCCGCCGAGAATCCCACCGCCCGCACCTACCTGAAGCTGAATGCGCTGCTCACCGCGGCGAACGAGCGCCTCTATCATGGGGAGCCGATGACGCTGGTCGTCCGGGAAGGGCTGGACGAGGCGGAATCGCGCAGCCTCCTGTCGATGCCCGGCGTCCAGTTCGTCCGGGAGGGCCGCAGAAAGGCGGCGCGCCTCAGCTCTGCCGGAAGCGGTTCTTAGCCGTGTTCTTCAAGGCTCGGGACGTCGCGATCGATGATTTCCCGGGGTGAAGGAGTCGAGATGAACCTCAGCAGCCCGTCATTCAAGCCGAATGCGAACATCCCCTCCGTCCACACTTGTGACGGGGAAGACGTGTCGCCCGCGCTCGACTGGACCGATCCCCCGGCGGCGACGAAGAGCTTCGCGCTGATCTCGGACGACCCCGATGCGCCGTCCGGAAGCTGGGTCCACTGGGTGATCTGGAACATCCCGGCGGAGGTCCGCGGGCTGCCGGAAAACCTGCCGAAAAAGGGGGCATTGTCCGACGGAACGCGCCAGGGCGCGAACGATTTCGGGAGGATCGGCTACGGCGGTCCCTGCCCTCCGTCCGGGACGCACCGCTACACCTTCCGCCTCTACGCTCTCGACGTGGCTTTGGAGCTTCCGGAAGGCGCCCGGAAGGCGCATCTCGAACGGGCGATGAAGGCGCATGTCCTTTCCGAAGCCGAGCTGATGGGGAAGTACCACCGGAGCTGACCGGCGATCTTTCCGGGGAGTTCAAGCGTGGCGGCCCCGGCAGGGGATCCCTTCGAGTCATGGTTCTCGGCGGTCGAGGCGCGCCATCTGGAGCGCCTCACGTTCCCCGAGGTCCGGCGCGGGCTGCAGGCTCTGTCTTCTCTCTACGTGCAGCGCCGAGGCCGGCTCACGGCGGGCGCGGCGCTCGACGGCGCGGGAAAGCGAGCGGCGTTCGCCCTCTTCTACGCCCCCCTCCATTTTCTTCTCGTCCGGCAGATCGTGAGATCCCTCGGCGCGGGGGGACGCCCCGGCACGATTCTCGATCTCGGATCGGGCACCGGAGCGGCCGGGGCCGCATGGGCCCTGGAATGCGACCCGCATCCGCGTCTCCTGGCCATCGATCGAAACCCCTGGGCGGTGAGCGAGGCGCGCTGGAACCTCCGGCGCCTGGGCCTGGAGGGAGAGGCGCGCCGGGCCGACTTGAACCTCCTCCATTTCCGCGGGCGGGACGAGGCGATTCTCGCGGCGTTCACCTTGAACGAGATCCAGCCGGAGGAGCGCGAAGCGCTGCGGCCGAAGATGCTCGCGGCGGCGCGGCAGGGAAGCGACCTGCTGATCATCGAGCCGATCGCGCGCGACGTGACGCCATGGTGGGAGGACTGGTCGGCAGCCGTCCGGGAGCAGGGAGGAAGAAACGACGAATGGCGTTTCAGGCTTCCTCTCCCGGAACGTCTCCGGCTGCTGGATCGCGCCGCCAAGATGGATCATTCGGAGCTTACGGGACGAAGCCTCTGGATGCGGGGTCGAGTGAAAGCATAGCTCGTTGTGGAAATGTCCTTTCATGATGACGCTAGCTCCGCTTCCCACCCTCGCGCAAAAACATGAATCGCCTGTCAAGAGTTTCTCTTAAGTCTCTTCCTGCAGCCAGTTAGACCTTCGAATCCGGCACTGGCATCGTGATTGCTCTATGGGGATGCGAGTCGATTGGAGACCACCCCCTTGAGGCTCTGCGAATGAGCAAGAGAAAGGAGGTGCCCCATTGAGCAGAGAAGGAAGGTCCGCGACTCTCGCGATGATGGAAGGTGCCGCTTTTCACCTAAGGAGGTGCTTGTGACGAGAAAATGGCTTCAAAGAACGGTGATGGTCGCCGCTCTTTCAGCTTTGGCTTTACTCCCGGCAAGTGCCGCGACGTCGTTCGAGTTCCTTTTCAGCAGCGGCTCCGTGAGGAACGACAACCAGTATTTCGGCCATCTGGCAGTGAACGATTACGGCTACAGCCGGCGGACGATCGAGCCGCTGCTTCCGCGGATCCGATACATCGAGGCCGATCTGCCGACGATTCTCTTCCTGGCGCACGAGTCGGGGCGATCTCCGAGTTTCATCGTCAACCTGCGCTCGCGCGGCATGGGCTGGATGGACATCTCCCGGCGCTGCGGAGTATCGGTGGACGTGCTGTTCAGCGGTTTTGATCGGGACCCAGGCCCTCCCTATGGACGTGCCTGGGGCCACTGGCGGCATCGATCAGGATTCCGCTTGAGCGACCGCGATTTCCAGGATCTGGTCCAGATCCAGCTCGGCTCCCGCTGGACAGGATACCGGCCGTACCAGGTGATTCAGTATCGGCGTCAGGGACGGTCGGTGCCCGTCCTAGTAGCCGAGCGCCGAGGAAGGCCGTACGGCGATCATTGGAACGATCGTGACCGTCGTGACCGCCAGGGTCGCTACGATCGCGATGACCGCTACGATCGCAGCGATCGGAGAGGAAGAGACCGCGATCGCAACGACGACGATTGGGACCGACGTCATCGCCGGGATCGGGACGATGACGACTATGGGGACCGTGACCGCGATGACGACAACCGCAGGTAACACGGTACCGAAGGAGACAGGGACCACGCGATGACGACCGCGAGAACGGTCGAACCCGTGATGACGGGAAGGCGCTGAGGGCTAGGAAGGGATTCCTAGAAGGAGAAAGCGCCTTCGGATCACGGAATGCCAATCGAGGTCCCGAAGATCGGCCCCCGCAAGGGGGCCGATTCATTTTTTCGTTCATCCCCGCAAACTGCCCGGGATGACAATTCCTGATGGACGTTCCCCCCTTCTCAGACCGGCCCCTCGACAGGGGCCGGTCCTCGCTGCTGCCCTTCCACCCAGCGCCCGCAACCCAACAGCGTGCCGGACGCTCCCTCCTGATCCTCGATGCGGCGGCTCCTGGCGCGGACCAGCGCTGGTCGCCCGAGGTTGACTTTCCATCCCGCGACTGGTCTACTGGCGCCTCTTGCTCCGAACCAGCGGGAATTGCCCGGACCGACCCCTGGTCCAGATCGAAGGTGTCGATGAGCGCCGTGGAAATCCAAAGCGGAATGAGCCAAGTGAAGAACGCCATCGCCATCGCGAGCGGCAAGGGGGGAGTCGGAAAATCCACCGTCGCCGCCAACCTCGCGCTGGCGCTCTCCCGCGGCGGCTCTTGCGTCGGATTGATGGACGCCGACATCTATGGACCCTCGATCCCGACCCTCCTCGGGTCGAATCAGCCGCCCAGGCCGGGGGAGGCGGAGGGGACCCTCCTGCCGACCGAAAAATTCGGTATCAAGTTCATCTCGATGGGGCTGTTCACCGGCCGCGACACGCCGGTGATCTGGCGGGGGCCGATGGCCACCAAGATGATCCAGCAGTTCCTGGCGCAGGTCTCCTGGGGAGCGCTCGACTACCTCCTCATCGACCTGCCGCCCGGAACGGGTGACGTCCAGCTGACTTTGACGCAATCCGCTCCGCTGGTGGGGGCGGTGATCGTGACGACTCCTCAAGAAGTCGCCGTGGGCGTCACGCTCCGGGGACTGAGGATGTTCGAACAGGTGCAGGTCCCGATTCTCGGTATCGTCGAGAACATGAGCACCTTCATTTGTCCCCACTGCTCGCAGGAAACGCAGATCTTCCGGCATGGAGGCGGCAAGCGCGCCGCGGAAGAGCTGGGGGTGCCGTTTCTGGGAGAAGTGCCGCTGGATCCCGCCCTTCCCCCTTCAGGGGATGCCGGGGTCCCCGTCGTCGGGGCGGAGGGCCCCGCTCCGGAAGCTCCCTCCGCGCGGGCCTTCGTGGAGATCGCCCGGAAGGTCTCCGACGAAGTCCGGCGGGTCAACGAAATGACTCGTTCCGTCAGCCACCGGCCGGAAGAGGTGAAGACGGAGAATGGGATGGTCGAAATTCGATGGAGCGACGGGCACCTGAGCCGCTATCCTTTCCGGGCCTTGCGCCAGGCATGTCCTTGCGCTCTGTGCGTGGATGAATGGACCGGTCAGCGGCGCATGGATCCCGAGCGCATCCTCAAGAGCGTGCGCCCCATGGAGATCCGGCGCGTCGGACGATACGCGCTGCAATTCGTCTGGTCGGACATGCACAGCAGCGGGATTTACACTTACGACCTGCTCCGATCCCTCGATCCAGCCGCTCCGCGGGACGTTGCGTCCACCGGGTCTCGCCCTTCGGCTCTTTCCCCCTCGACCCGGCCGGAAAAGACCCCGTAGAAGGTGGTCGGCAAGAGACTCCCGACTCAGGACGAACCCGCCGAAAGGACTCAAGAAATGGGGTTGACAAGATGGCTCCGGGCCGGTAACATCGTGTCGTATACAGGACAGGAACGGTACTGTTTCGAATCCCTGAACCGTTTGAGGAGCGATTTCCTTGATTCGCATGACCCGCTTGACCGACTACGGAATAATGCTTCTCGCCCATTTCGCCCGGGATCCGGAGCATAAGCTGCACAACGCGCGCGACATCGCCTGCGCCGCGCACCTTCCCCTGCCCACCGTGAACAAGATTCTCAAAGCCCTCACCCGCAAGGGGTTGTTGCTTTCGCATCGAGGCGTCAAGGGCGGTTACAGCCTGGCGCGCGCCCCCGAAAAAATAACCGTGGCGGACATCATCACGGCGACCGAAGGGCCCGTGGCCCTAACCGTTTGCACCGCGGCTCTTCCCGGGTCCTGCGCCCAGGAGGAGTCCTGTCCCGTTCACAACAGCTGGCAGAAGATCAACAACGCCATCCGGACCGCTCTCGAGAGCGTTTCCCTCTCCGAGATGGCCCGGCCGATCTCTTTTCGCTCTCGAAAATCGGGCAAGCCGATCGAAATCGAGCGGAGAGCGGGAAATCCCTGAAGAGGCGCAATGAAGACCACGACCAAGACAATCCAGGACCTGGCCGAGCAGGAATACAAGTACGGGTTCGTCACCGACATCGAATCGGAGACGATTCCCAAAGGCCTGAGCGAGGAGATCATCCGCATGATCTCGTCGATGAAGGGGGAGCCGGAGTTCATGCTGGAGTGGCGCCTCAAGGCCTTCCGTCACTGGCTGACGATGAAAGAGCCCCACTGGCCGAACGTTAAATACGGTCCCATCGACTACCAGGACATCAGCTATTACTCCGCGCCCAAGCAGAAGACCGGCCCGAAGAGCCTGGAGGAGGTCGATCCGGAGCTGCTGAAGACCTATGCCAAGCTGGGGATTCCGCTGGAGGAGCAGAAGCTCCTCAGCGGCGTCGCCGTCGACGCGGTGTTCGACAGCGTCTCGGTCGCCACGACCTTCAAGGCGAAGCTGAACGAGATGGGGATCATCTTTTGCTCCTTCTCCGAGGCGGTGCTGAACCATCCCAATCTCGTGAGAAAGTACCTCGGCTCGGTCGTGCCCTATTCCGACAACTTCTTCGCCACCCTGAACTCGGCGGTTTTCAGCGACGGCTCCTTCGCCTACATCCCGAAAGGAGTGCGCTGCCCGATGGAGCTTTCCACTTATTTCCGGATCAACGCCGCCAACACGGGACAGTTCGAGCGGACCCTCATCGTCGCCGATGAAGGCGCGACCGTGAGCTACCTCGAAGGCTGCACCGCCCCCATCCGCGACACGAACCAGCTGCACGCCGCGGTCGTGGAGCTGGTGGCGCTGGACAACGCCACAATCAAGTACTCGACGGTGCAGAACTGGTACCCCGGCGACAAGGAGGGGAAGGGAGGCATCTACAACTTCGTGACCAAGCGCGGCAAGTGCCTCGGCGCGAACTCGAAGATTTCCTGGACCCAGGTAGAGACAGGCTCGGCGATCACCTGGAAATACCCGAGCTGCATCCTGCAGGGCGACAACTCGGTCGGGGAGTTCTACTCGGTGGCGGTGACCAACAACTACCAGCAGGCCGACACCGGAACGAAGATGATCCACATCGGAAAGAACACGCGCAGCACCATCGTCACCAAGGGGATCTCGGCCGGGCACGGGCAGAACACCTACCGCGGTCTGGTGAAAATACTGAAAGGGGCGGCGAACGCCCGCAATTACTCCCAGTGCGATTCGCTCCTGCTGGGGGACAAGTGCGGGGCGCACACCTTCCCGTACATCGAAGTGAAGAACAGCACCTCGCGCCTGGAGCACGAGGCCTCCACCTCCAAGATCGGCGAGGACCAGATTTTCTATTGCAAGCAGCGCGGGATTTCGACCGAAGACGCGGTCAACATGATCGTGAACGGCTTCTGCAAGGAAGTGTTCCGGGAGCTGCCGATGGAGTTCGCCGTCGAGGCGCAGAAGCTCCTCGGAGTCAGCCTCGAAGGAAGCGTGGGCTAGGTAGCGCAGGCTAAGACGACCGGAGAAGGCGGAGAGACGATGCTGCTCGAGATCAAGAACCTCAGGGCGACGGCCGGCGGGCGTGAGATCCTCAAGGGAATCAACCTCAAGGTGAAGTCCGGGGAAGTGCACGCCATCATGGGTCCGAACGGGTCCGGCAAGAGCACGCTCGCGCAGGTTCTCGCCGGACGCGAGACCTACGAAGTCACCGGCGGGGAAGTCACCTACGACGGCCAGAACCTCCTGGAGATGTCGCCCGAGGACCGCGCGCGGGCGGGGATCTTCCTGGCCTTCCAGTATCCGGTCGAGATTCCGGGCGTGAGCACCACCTACCTCCTGCGGACCGGACTCAACGCCTCGCGCAAGCACCGCGGACTGGAGGAGCTCGACGCCATGGACTTCCTGGTTCGCGTGAAGGAGAAGATGAAGCTGGTGGAGATGGACGAGAGCCTGCTGAACCGGTCGGTCAACGAAGGCTTTTCGGGCGGTGAGAAGAAGCGCAACGAGATCTTCCAGATGGCCGTCCTGGAGCCGCGGCTGTCCGTCCTCGACGAGACCGACTCTGGCCTCGACATCGATGCCTTAAAAGTCGTGGCCCACGGCGTCAACACCCTCCGCGCGCCGGAGCGGGCCATCATCGTCGTCACCCACTACCAGCGCCTCCTGAACTACATCGTCCCCGATCGGGTCCACGTCCTCTCCGAAGGCCGGATCGTGAAATCGGGCGGCAAAGAGCTGGCGCTGGAGCTGGAAGACAAGGGATATTCCTGGATCGAGGAGAAGGCCGCCAACGCCTGATCGGCAGCCACCTTCGCGACAACCTCACGCAGCCACGAGCAGAGCAGAATGACGAAACCGATCTCCGCGACCGATCATTACGCTTCAGAGTTCGAGCGGTTCGAGAAGACCGGCCCCCGGCACGAGCCCACTTTCCTGCCGGCCCTCCGCCGGCGCGCCTTGGATCGCTTCCTCGATCTGAAGTTCCCCACGACCCGGGACGAGGAATGGAAGTACACCAGCCTCGCTCCGATCTCCTCCACCCCGTTCAAGTCCGCCGAGCGGAACGGGAAGGGGGTGATGAGCCAGAAGCAGAAGCTCAACGTCGCCATGTTCGGGGAAGCCGAGTGTACGCACCTCGTGTTCGTGAACGGCCGCTACGTCCCGGAGCTGTCGCTGCTGCGGTCCGACGCCGACGGCGTCCGGGTAGGGAGCCTCGCGGAGTCGCTCGAGCGGGAAGGTGCGCGGGTGGAGGCCTATTTGGGCCGCCACGCATCGTTCGACTCCCAGGCGTTGGTCGCGCTGAACACCGCGTTCCTCCGCGACGGGGCGTTCGTCCACGTCCCGAGGCGCAAGGTGCTGCGCGAGCCGATCCATCTCCTCTTCGTCACCGCGCCCAACGGCCAAGGGCCGATCGTGTCGCATCCCCGGAGCCTGATCGTCGTGGAGGAGGGGAGCCAGGCCGCGATCGTGGAGAACTACTTCTCGCTCGGCGGCGGCGGGTATTTCACCAACGCCGTGACCGAGGTGGTGGCGGGTCCGGGCTGCGTCGTGGATCACTGCCGGCTCCAGAGGGAGAGCGAGGAGGCCTACCACATCTCGACCCTCCAGGCGCATCTGGAGCGCAGCGCCCGGTTCACGTCCCACTCCATCACCTTTGGAGGGGCCCTGGTCCGCAACGACCTCAACGGCGTCTTGGACGGCGAAGGCGCGGAGTGCGTCCTGAACGGCCTCTATCTCGCGACGGGCCGCCAGCACATCGACAACCACACCTTCATCGATCACGCCAAGCCCCATTGCAGCAGCCGCGAATTCTACAAGGGAGTCCTGGGCGGCTCCTCCCACGGCGTCTTCAACGGCAAGATCATGGTGCGGCCCGACGCCCAGAAGACCGACGCCAAGCAGACGAACAAGAACCTCCTCCTTTCCGAGGAGGCGCTGGTGGACACCAAGCCCCAGCTCGAAATCTACGCGGATGACGTCAAGTGCACCCACGGGGCGACGATCGGGCAGCTCGACGACGACGCCCTCTTCTACCTGCGCTCGCGCGGGATCGGCGAGGAGAAGGCGCGCGGCGTCCTGGTGCATGCCTTCGCGAGCGACGTCGTGGAGAGGATTCCCGTCGAGCCCGTGCGGATGGGACTGGAATGCGAGCTGATGACCCGCCTGCCGGTGGGGATCGAGAATTGGGGGAACGCATGAGAGCCGCCGAAGGGACCTTGGACCCGGAGCGCCGTACGACGACGGCGCGCTTCGACGTGGAGCGCGTCCGGCGGGACTTTCCCATCCTCGACCAGAGGGTCCACAACCGCCCGCTCGTCTACCTGGACAACGCCGCCACCAGCCAGAAGCCGCTTGCCGTCATCGACGCCGTGAGCGGCTATTACCTGCGCGACAACGCCAACATCCACCGGGGCGTCCACGAGCTGAGCCAGCGGGCCACCCGCGGCTACGAGGAGGTCCGCGCCAAGATCCGGCGGTTCATCAACGCCGGCAGCGACCGGGAGATCGTCTACGTCGGCGGCACCACCGGCGCGATCAACCTCGTGGCCCAGAGCTACGGCCGCTCCCGAGTCGGCAGGGGCGACGAGATCATCCTCACGACGATGGAGCACCACTCCAACATCGTCCCCTGGCAGATCCTCGCCGAGGAGAAGGGAGCGCACCTGAGGATCGCTCCCGTCGACGATCGAGGCGAGCTGATCCTCGAAGATCTCGAAAAGCTTCTCGGCGAGCGGACCCGGATCGTCTCGATGGTCCACCTCTCCAACTCCCTGGGCACGGTGAACCCGGTCCGCGAGGTGATCCGGATGGCGCACGCGCGCGGCATTCCCGTCCTGCTCGACGGCGCCCAGGCGGCCGCCCATCTCCGAATCGACGTCCAGGAGCTGGACTGCGACTTCTATGCTCTTTCCAGCCACAAGATGTACGGTCCGACGGGGATCGGGATCCTGTACGGCAAGGAGAAGCTCCTGGAGGCGATGCCGCCGTACCAGTCGGGCGGCGACATGATCAGCTCCGTCAGCTTCGAAAAGACCCATTACAACCGCCTGCCCTTCAAGTTCGAAGCCGGAACGCCCAACATCGCCGGCGTGATCGGCCTTGGGGCCGCGATCGACTATCTGGAGGAGATTGGAATCGAAGCCGCGGCGGCCCATGAGAATGAGCTGCTCGCCTACGCGACCGAAGCGGTCTCGCAGATCCCCCGGGTCCGGATTGTCGGCACCGCGCCGGAGAAGGCCGGGATCCTCTCCTTCGTCATCGAGGGAGTGCACCCTCACGACATCGGGACGATCCTCGACGAGCAGGGGGTCGCGATTCGCGCCGGGCACCATTGCACCCAGCCGCTCATGGAGCGCTACGGGATCCCGGCGACGGCGCGCGCCTCCTTCGCGATGTACAACACTCGACAGGACGTCGACGCCCTCCTCGCCGGCATCCGGAAGGTCCTCGAGGTCTTCGGCTGATGTCCGACCTCCGCGATCTCTACCAGGAGGTCATTCTCGACCACAGCAGGAGCCCCAGGAACTTCCGGAAGATTCCCTCGGCGAACCACAGCGCGGAAGGCTTCAACCCCCTGTGCGGCGACCGCATCACCGTGTTTCTTACCCTGCGCAACGGCAAGGTCGAGGACGTTTCCTTCCAGGGATCGGGATGCGCCATCTCCACCGCCTCGGCCTCGATGATGACCGAGAAGCTGAAGGGGAAGACCCCCGAGGAGGCGAAGGCGATCTTCGAGTCGTTCCACTCCCTCATCACGGGGAGGCAGGACTCTTCGGGGGCGGATCTGGGCAAGCTGGCGGTGTTCTCCGGAGTCTCGGAGTTCCCGATCCGGATCAAGTGCGCCGCGCTCGCCTGGCACGCCTTGAAAGCGGCGCTGGAAGGGAAGGAACACACCGTCTCGACGGAATAGGCGACGTGCCAGGAAGCGGCCTCCTGCCGGCGGCGGACGGACGGTCGAGGCGGGAATCGCGCGACGACCACGTTCCGATTGCCAAGAGGCTCGAGGCGAGCGATCGCGTGACCTCGAACGACGCACGGTTCGGACGATTCGAAAGGAGCGGACGATGACGGAGCCAACCGGAGAGACGGCGGAGACGAAGCCGGAGGGTTCTGGGACGAGCGTCGAGGATCTCGAGAAGAAGGTCGTCGAGGTTCTCAAGACCTGCTACGATCCTGAAATCCCCGTGAACATCTACGAGCTGGGACTGATCTACAAGGTCGACGTGAACGCTCCCGGGTCGGTCGACGTCCGCATGACCCTGACCTCCCCCATGTGCCCCGTCGCGGGATCCCTCCCCCCCGAAGTCGAAGCGAAGATCCGCAACATCCCGGGCGTCAGCTCGGCCAAGGTCGAGGTCGTCTGGGATCCCCCCTGGACTCCGGAGATGATGTCGCAGGCGGCGAAGCTCCAGCTCAACATGATGTAGATTCGCCTTCGACCTTCGGCGCCGCGGCCGGCGGCAGCCCTTCCTCCCGGAGGAATTCTGCCCAACAAAAATCGTCCAGATCCATCCGCCGAGAGCGGTGACCGGCCCGGAAAGATGGAGCCGCGGCGGCGCATTGCCTACCTGCTCACCGCCTACCCCACGATCACCGAGACCTTCGTCGAGGGCGAGTTCCGGGCCCTGGCGGAGCGCGGGATGGCGATCGACCTGTACGCGACCCGGAACTTCCGGGAGCTGGTGGGCGAGGATCCGGATCCCGACCGCGGACTGAGCATCAACCGGCTTCCTTATTTCTGGAGCCTGGAGGTCTGGCTCGCGTCGGGAGCTTTTCTCCTTCTCCGTCCGTGGCGCACGGTGGGCACGTTCCTGCGAGTCGTGGCCGGCAACGCCGCGAGCCCGCACTTCCTCATGCAGACGGTCGCCCTCTTTCCGAAGACCCTGGCGTTCGCGCGGCGCATGGAGCGCCGGGGAACGGCCCACGTCCACGGCACCTGGGGCCATTATCCCGCCACCTGCGCCTACGTCGCCGCCCGCCTGCTGAAGGTGCCCTTCAGCTTCACGGCGCACGCCGGGCTCGACGTCTACGCCGATCAGACCTTCCTGAAACAGAAAATCAGCTCCGCCCGCTTCGTGCTCACCTGCATGGACGGCAACCGGCGCCTGCTGGCGGAGCTCGCTCCCGAGGCGTCGGATCGCATCCACACCGTCTACCATGGCGTGACGCTCTCGGCGATTCCTCCGGCCGGGACGATGCCGCGGGCCGAGCCGCCGGAGATCGTCTCGGCGGGACGGTTGGTGCCGGAAAAGGGGTTCGTCGATCTCATCGCCGCGTGCGGCCTCTTGCGCCGGCGAGGGATCGTCTTCCGGCTGCGGATCTTCGGCGACGGACCCGAGCGCTCCCGCCTCGAGGACGCGATCCGCAGCGAGAATCTGGGCGACGCCGTGATCCTCGAAGGATTCGCGCCGCATCGCCGCATCCTCGAAGCCGCCGCGCGCGCCACGGTCGTCGCCCTGGCTTCCTTCGAGCTGCCCCAGAAATACCTCGACGGGATGGCCAACGTCCTGGTGGAGGCCATGGCCTGCGGCACCGCGGTGGTCAGCACCTCCTATTCCGGCTCTCGCGAGCTGTTGCTGGACGGGAAGGCGGGCCTTCTGGTCCCGCAGCGCGAACCGGCGCGACTGGCGGAAGCGCTCGAGACGCTCCTGACCCGTCCCGAGGTCCGTGAGGAGCTCCGGAGAAGCGGAAGCCGGCGGGCCCTGGCCGATTTCGTGCGCGAGCGCAACGTCGGACGGATCGAGGCTCTCTTCCAGGAATCGCTGGGCGGGTGAGGCTTCAGAAGTCGCCGCTTCGGTGCAGCAGGGTCGGACGACCCTGCACCTTCCTCCAAACGGCGAAGGACTCGGTGTTCCCCATCACCAGCAGGCCCCCCTCGCTGAGAGCGCCCGTGAGATTCGCGAATCCCTCCTGGATCCTCTCTTCCGGAAAATAGTTCTTCTGAAGAAGATTGAACGAGAGGATCAAGTCGAATTCCCCGCGCACCTCCGAGAACACGTCCATCTTTTCCAACGAGAAGCCGTTTGGTCCGATACGCGCCTCCACGTCCGGGTGCACCAGGGCGACGCGGTCGAGACGCCGGCTCTCGGAGGCGCGGTACTTCTTCTTGAAATAGGAGGAGACGAGATTCAGCGGCGCGAGCAGGCTGGAGGCGGCCACCCCGTAGAGGTTGCCTGAGACCTGGGGACGGTAGACGCTGAAGAACCTGCGACCGTGGCGGACCTGGAGCAAGTTTCCCGCTTCGTCGAATACGCATCCTCGTTCCGGGTCGATCAGGACGTCCCAGGCGAGATCGGCCAGGACGTACTTCTCGATTCGGTACCGCTTCGAGAGACTCTCGTGCACGTCGAGGCTCGTCAAGCCGATTGACGAGGGGACCTCGAGGACCCGCAGCGTGTCTCTCTCGATGGCAAATTGCGGATCTTCGCCGACGATCCGCAGGATCGGATCGTGCCGCGCCGGGTAAGTCGTCTTCCGGACTCCGTTCGGCAGGACGATGGCGTCGGCGATCTCGACGAAGCGGCGCGAAATCGCCTTTCTCTCCTCGGGTCCTGCGGGGCGATATTCCGCCTTCAACGCGCTCCACTCTCCCGCGAAGTTGACCGACCTGCTTTCCGCCGAATACTTGGCCAGGAAGCTGAGAAGGTAGGGAAGTCCCGTGGGTCTCAAAGCCCGGTAAACCCGACTTTGAAACCCCGCCGGAAGCCTCTTCCAAGCGTTTCGCAGGCGGCTCAGCATCGTGTCGTTCCTCGAGCTTCGATCTTATCATTCCGTCTGGAATCGCCGCGGTGCCGGGGCGTCGCCAGCGCTCGCCGCGCCCCGCCGGACGCTCGTTTCCCGGAGCTCGACCGATTCCTGGTCGAGAACACGCATCGAGGGGGGAAGCAGAGGGAAAAAAGAATGATCACCGGAGCGCCGTAGGCTGAGGGAGCGCTCCTACTGAAGATCCAGCTGCCAGAGGTCGGCTTCCTGCTCTCGTTCGGTAAAGTAGATCGTGCGGCCGTCTCGGGCAAGCGCTACACCGAACTGGTCGACGTCTCCATGCAGAACAAGCGGGTACGTCCGAATCTGCCGCGATTCGATGTCCAAGACCGACAATCCCTTCTTGTCTTCGCTCGAGAAGAGCAGCCGGCGATTGTCCGGAAACCATAAGGGGAACTGGCCGCGATCGCTCAAGTGGACATAATCACGCGTCTTCAGCCGGAAGATGACCGGACCGGCCGGCCCCGAGCTCACCCGTTGCAGGTGTCCGGCAATCATCGTCCCGTCGGGCGACCAATCCCGAGGTATGAATTGAGTTTCCGGATCGGGAGGGAGAGGAATCTCCTCCGGCTTGCCCTTGGGGGGAAAAGCGCCGATGAAGTTGTGAAACCGGCCCTCGAAATCGGTGAACAGGATCCGGTCGCCGGATGGCGACCAGGCCGGATAGATCGTGTTGGTATGATCCTCGTAAAGGACCTGCAAATCGCTGCCATCGGGCCGGACGACGTAGATGCGGTAGAAGCCGCTCCGATCGGAAGCGAACGCCAGCCGGTCGCCGGCCGGCGACCAGCGGGATATCCGATTCCGCGAATCAGACGCGGCGATCCGGCGGCGGCTCGAGCCGTCGGTGGAGCTGATGACGATGTCCTCGCGCAGCATCCCCGGCTTGTCCCCGGCCGCGATGGTCGTATACGCGAGGAGCTTGCCGTCAGGCGAGAGAGTTGGCCAGACGATGGGACTCGAGCCGCGGATCACGGGAGCAGGATCCAGCGCGATCTTGTCGTGGGAGAGGTCGAGGATGGCCTTGCGGATTCCCGTGAATCCGACCGACGCGACGTAGACGATCCGCCGGCCGTCGCGCGCGATGCTGGCGGAATGTATCTCGGAAGCCGAGCCGAACGTGACCGGCTCGGGCGGTCCCTGCGTCTTGCCCGTTGCCTCGTCCAGGGGAATGCGCCATAGATTCATGCTGCCGCCCCGATTGCTCGAGAAATAGAGATACTCCCCGTCCGGGGCCCACAGCGGGTTCCAGTCCAGCGCCGGATCCTGGGTGACCGGGACCGGCGTTCCGCCCTCCGCCGGAATCGACCAGAGATCGCGCTGGCCGCCTCCACGGGACAGGGACCAGAAGGCGATGCGCGTGCCTGCGGGCGACCAGCTGGGCTGGACGGCATCCGTCGCGTAGAGCTGCCTCGTTTGTCCCGACTTCACGTCCACGACCCACAGCTCGCTCAGGTTCGGACGAGCGTAGGGTTGATCGAAATCGGACGTTTGATAGGCGATTCGCGCTCCGTCCGGCGACCAGGCCGGCCGGAAGCCTTTGTTGGTGACCCGGACGACCGACTCGCCTGTCGCTCCCATGACGAAGATCCCTCCCTTGTCGCGGCCGGAGCGGAAAGCGATCCGCTCGCCGTCGGGAGAGAACGCCGGCTCGATGTCGTCGTCCGACGAGTCTTTCGTAAGGTTCGCCGGATTGCTGCCGCCGACCCTCTGGACGTAGATGTCCCAGTTACCGGCCGCCCGGCTCGCGTAGGCGATGAGCTTCCCGTCAGGCGAGATGCTCGGAGTGATTTCCTGTCCGGCGAAATCGGTCAGCTGGATCTGCGTGCCGATCATCGAAGCTCCGCGCCGCCCCTTCTCGGGGTTCTTTCCCGAGCGCGACAGGACAAGCGCCAGCACGCCGAGGGCCGCCAGCGCCACGACGGCGGTGACGAGACGCAACTTGCGACCGCGCGGACGCGCCATCGCCGCGGCGACCTCGCCGGCGTCGAGCGCCCCGGAATCGATTTCCTTCCGCAAATCGGCAATCTGGTTGCGGACGTCCTGCGCGCTCTGCGTCCGCTCCTCGGGATCCTTCGCGAGGCACTGGCGGAGGATGCGGCCGAGATGGCGCGGCAGGACCGGGTTGAGCTGCGTGGCGGAGGCCGGAGCGTCCCTCAGGATCGACGAGATGATCGACGCCTTCGTGTCCCCCTGGAACGGCCGCTTGCCCGTGGCCATCTCGTACAGGACGACTCCCAGGGAGAAGATGTCGGTCCGGTGATCCAAGGGCTTTCCTTCGACTTGCTCCGGCGACATGTAGGCGACCGTCCCGAGAATCTGCCCTTCCTCCGTCAGGTGCCGGGTCGGCATGGCGCTGGCCTCCGACACGGCCACCGGCGTGTCGCGCAGCTTCGCCAGCCCGAAATCGAGGATCTTCAGCCGCCCGTCGCTCCCCACCACGATGTTGTCTGGTTTCAGGTCGCGATGGATGATTCCCGCCCGGTGCGCCGCCGCGACGGCGTCGGAGAGAGGAATCGCCAGCTCGAAGAACGGGGCCAGAGAGAGCCCACCCTTGGGGATGATTGCGGTGAGAGGCTTTCCGGCGATCAGCTCCATCGTGATGAAGTGGATCCCTTCGGCCTCCTCGACCGAATGGACCGTCACGATGTTCGGATGGTTCAGGGACGCCACCGCCGTCGCCTCGCGCTCGAAGCGCTCCCGGCGCGCCGCGTCCTCGGCCAGATGGTGCGGGAGGATCTTCAGCGCCACGCGGCGGTGGAGCTTCAAGTCCTCGGCGGCGTAGACTTCCCCCATCCCGCCGGAGCCGATCTTCTCAACAATCCGGTAGTGGCTGATCGTCCTGCCGATCATGGTCGCGATTCCAAGATTCCCCTCGCCCTACCCAGGAAGGGGCCGCCGGCCGACATTCTACCTGCTTTGGGACCAAGGTTGACCGGACCGCGCTGTCCTCGCCCCGTGGCTAAGACTCTTGTGTCAAAAGTGCGAGGCCAGACTCCGCTCGCCGGGGCTCACGTTTCCGATCCCAAGGCTTCCGAACGAACGGCCGAAGCGCCTCTTCCTTAGCTGCTCAAAGGGGTTGGTGTCAAGAGGATCCCTGTCCCATCCCGCCCCGGCGCCAGGAATGTGTAAGATAGGGGTCCATGGATTCCGCGCCCGTCTCCAGCCTCGAAGGCGTCCTCGAGCGCATCGTCTATGCCAACGACGAGAGCGCCTGGAGCGTCGTGCGCCTCACCGTCGCGGGGCGCCACGAGCCGGTCACCGCCGTCGGGAACCTTCCCGGCGTCCAGCCGGGGGAGAGCCTGCAGCTCGAGGGCTCGTGGGTCATCGACCGGAGGTTCGGCGAGCAGTTCCGGGTCGTCTCCTACCGCATCCTCAAGCCCGCCACGCTGGTGGGAATCGAGAAATACCTCGGCTCCGGCCTGGTGCACGGGATCGGCGAGGTCATGGCGCGCCGTCTGGTCGATCACTTCGGCCTCGACACGCTGGAGATCATCGACGCCCATCCCGAGCGGCTCGCCGAGGTCGAAGGATTCGGCCCGGTCCGCCGGGCCGCCCTCGCCAAGGCCTGGGCGGAGCAGCGCGAGCTGCGGGAGCTGATGGTCCTTCTCCAGACGCTCGGCGTCTCGACCACCTTCGCCGCGCGGATCTGGAAGGCTTACGGCGACGAGGCCGCGGCTGTCGTCCGCGAGGACCCCTACCGCCTGGCCTTCGACATCTTCGGGATCGGATTCAAGACCGCCGACCGGATCGCCATGAACCTCGGCATCCCGCGGGACTCGCCGCGCCGCGCGCAGGCGGGCGTCCTGCACGTTCTCGAGACGTTTGCCGCCGAAGGGCACGTCTACGTCCCGCGGCCCATCTTGGCCGAGCACGCCGCGCGCCTCCTGGAGCTGGAGCCGGGGCTGCCGGACGAGGCGGTGGGCGATCTCGCCGCGGCGCGTCAGGTCGTCCTCGAGCCGCTCGGAGACGACGCGGCAGAGGCGGCTTTCCTTCCTGCCCTGCACACCGCCGAGATCGGCGCCGCGGCGCGCATGGAGACTCTGCTCAGCGCGCCGATCCATCCCGTCACGATCGACGTCGAGCGCGCGCTGGAGTGGTTCGAGGCCCGTCAGGGGATCGAGCTGGCCGAGGAGCAGCGGGAGGCGATCCGCCGCGCCGTCGCGCGCAAGGTCCTGGTCATCACCGGCGGCCCAGGCACCGGCAAGACGACGCTGATCAACGCCGTGGTCGACATCCTGGAGAAGAAGAACCGCAAGATTCTGCTGGCCGCGCCGACCGGCCGAGCCGCCCGCCGCCTGGGAGACCTGACCGGCCGCGAGGCGCGGACGATCCACCGGATGCTGGAGTTCAGCCCGCGCAACGGCAGCTTCGAGCGCAACGCCGGCCGCCCGCTGGACGCCGATGTGCTGGTCCTGGATGAAGTCTCGATGATCGACATCGTCCTCTTCCATCACGTCCTCAAGGCGCTGCCCGCCCACTGCCAGCTCATCCTGGTGGGCGACGTCGATCAGCTCCCCTCCGTCGGTCCCGGCAACGTCCTGCGCGATCTGATCGGCTCGGGGGCCGTCGACGTCGTCCGTCTCACCAAAATCTTCCGGCAGGCGCAGCAAAGCCTCATCGTCGTGAACGCTCATCGCGTGAACCGCGGCGAGATGCCGCTCCTGAACCCCCAGGACGACGGCCAAGCCGACTTCATGTTCATCGAGCGCGACGATCCTCTGGAGATCCTGGAGGAGCTGAAGCGCCTCGTCGCCGAGGAGATTCCGCGCCGTTTCGGCCTCGATCCGATCGAGGAGATCCAGGTCCTCACCCCGATGCACAAAGGGGACGTGGGAGCGTCGAACCTCAACGAGCAGCTCGGCGCGCTCCTCAACAAGCGCCCCGAGTCGGTCTCGAAAGGCGGCCGGACGCTGCGTCTCGGCGATCGCGTGATGCAGATTCGGAACAACTACCAGGTCGACGTGTTCAACGGCGACATCGGCCGCATCGAATCAATGAATCCGGAGAACCGCCAGGTCCACATCCGCTTCGACGACCGGCTCGTCGCCTACGACGCCGCCGAGCTCGACGAGCTGGTCCCCGCCTACGCCTGCTCCATCCACAAATCCCAAGGCAGCGAGTACCCCTGTGTCGTCGTCCCCCTGCACACCCAGCACTTCGTCATGCTCCAGCGCAACCTGATCTATACCGCCCTGACGCGCGGCAAGAAGCTCGTCGTCCTCGTCGGCAGCCGCAAAGCGCTTTCGCTGGCCGTCAGGAATAATCGGATTGAAAAGCGCTGCACGAGGTTGGCGGAGCGGTTGGCGCGACGCACGTAGCCGCGATGATCGACTCTCTTGCGTCCGCCGATAATGAGAGCGTATATTCCAGTGTCATATCAAGGGTATAAGAGTGAACAAGGCTTGAGGACTGGTCCGGGTTGATCGAGACACGAATGGAGAGGAGCTGTCGGGATCCTGGCCGATCTCTCTCCCCACTTCGCCAAGCTCTATTCGGACGTCGGCCGTCCTTCGATCGCGCCGGAGAAGATCCTGCGGGCGCTGCTGCTTCAGGTGCTCTACAGCATCCGGAGCGAGCGGCTGCTGATGGAGGAGCTGGACTACAACCTGTTGTTCCGGTGGTTCGTGGGGCTGAGCATGGACGATGCGGTCTGGGACCCCACCGTGTTCACGAAGAACCGAGAACGACTGCTCTCCGGAGAGATCGACCGGCTGTTCTTTCAGAGGGTGCAGGAGGAGGCGCGGCAACGGCAGCTTCTTTCGGATGAGCATTTCACCGTGGACGGGACGCTGGTGGAGGCCTGGGCCGGCCACAAGAGCTTCAAACCGAAGGAAGGGAAGACGAAGACTCCACCAGACGATCCCGGCAATCCGACGGTCGACTTCATAGGGGAGAAGCGATCCAACAAGACGCACGCCTCGACGACGGATCCGGATGCGCGGCTTTACCGGAAGTCCTTTGGGACCGAATCGAAGCTCTGCTTTGCAGGACACATCTTGATGGACAATCGCCATGGGTTGGCGGTGGACGTGGAGCTGACCCAGGCCACCAGCCTCTCGGAGCGAGAGGCCGCCTTGAGCATGGCGGGAAGGATCCGGGGCTTCCATCGTGTGACCCTGGGCGGAGACAAGGCCTTCGACGTTCGAGAGTTCGTTCATACCCTCCGGGCCATGAGGGTGACTCCCCACATCGCCGGGAAGAACGCCAGTTACAGCGCCATCGATGGAAGAACGACGCGATTCGCCGGCTACGTCGTCAGTCGGAAGAAGCGCAAGCGGTCGAAGAGATCTTCGGTTGGCTCAAGACCGTGGCGTTGCTGCGGAAGACGCGGCATCGGGGCCTCGCGCGTGTCGGCTGGACTTTCACCTTCGCCACCACGATCTACAACCTGGTTCGAGGGAAGTGGAGGGACCTCGGTCAACTTCATCCCGTCGCCGCAGCCAGGTTTCTTATTCGTCTGGAAGGAGAGAAAGGTCAAGATGATAGGGGCGAATCGGACTCATCGAACTTCCGAGTTCATCGTGGAGAGGAAAAGACCCCTCTCAAATCGCTGTTTTTCCGCAGCCTGTTAGACAGCTCTGAAAAAATGTCAATCATCGCGAGGCGACCGGTTCGACTTCGCCATGACCGCAAGCAGTCTTGCAGCTTTGCGTATGTGGACGAGAGCGGCACAGCTGAGAGATAGTTCGCGGTAGGGGCGGTAGTGCATGGCCCTCAAGTTTCCGGCTAGGATGATGTTCGCCTGAACGAACATATCACGCAACTGAAACACGAAGCAGGAATTCAGACCAGGGGTGATTTTGGCTGGAAGAAGGTGCCGAAAAGCCCTGGGAAGAGTACCAAGTTGTCTCGTCAAAAGTGATCGACTTTCAGCTTGAGTTGGAGGATTTGGTGAGTCCCTTGGTTCGCTCAAACATGACTACCTCGTATATCGTGCCTATCACCCTCATCCTTGCAATGGCCGGGGCGGTTTCCGCCGAGCCGGTCAGGCCGTCCACGGATCGCGGTGGGGAAACAGCTCGAATCAGCAAAGCGGCGCCCGCCGATACGAAAGCCGTCGCAACGCGCAAAAGGTTCCTGGAGATGTTCGGGCGGGCGTACTATCCGGGACGAACCGGCCAGCTCCTCCTCGTGCCACGGGAAGGCGATTTCATCACTCGGCCCGGCGCCGACGCGGCATTCATGCATGGCTCACCCTGGGGGTACGACACCTCGATTCCGGTCCTTTTTGTGGGCCCTGCCGTCAAAGCGGGAACCTATTCGATCCCGGCCGTGCAACAGGACGTGGCGCCGACGCTCGCGGCGTCGCTAGGTGTTCGAATGCCCGCGACCGCGACAGGCCACGTCTTGCCGCTCCTGCGGGACGGTTTCGCGCGCCCGCGAGTGGTACTTCTTCTCGTCCTCGACGGCATGCGGCGCGATTACTTCGATCGGTATTCCGGCTTGATTCCGACCCTGACCGCCTTGAGAAAACAGGGCGCTTGGTTCCCGCGGGCGCAGATCAATTTCCTCCCGACGAACACGGCGGTGGGGCACTCGTCGATCTCGACCGGCAGCGATCCGCGCGTGCACGGAATCACCGGTGTCAGCCTCTACGATCGCATCCACAGGCGTCGCCACGACGTGTTCGAGAAAGCCTCCCCGGAGGATCTGATGACCTTGTCCCTGGCCGACGTCTGGCAGCTCGCGACGTCCGGCCGCGCGATCATCCTGGCGCAGGGAAGCATTGACCGGGCGGCGACGCCGCTCGCGGGGCATGGGGCGTGCCAGCTCAATGGAGCGCCGGTTGTGCTTGCCAGCTATGATCAACAGACGGGCGCCTGGAGCTCGAATCCCGAGTGTTTCCGGCTGCCGGAGTATCTGAAGGATCGAAACTCGAGGACGCTTTGGGCGGATGGAGAGTGGATGGGGCACTCGATCGACTCAAGCGTCTTGGTGCGCTATTCGGGGTTGTTTCCTTCATTCGAAGCCGATGCGATGGTTTCGATGATCGAGCGGGAACCGCTGGGCGAGGACGGCGTGCCGGATCTCATCCTGATGAACTACAAGGGCGCGGATTTCGTGGGCCACAAGTATGGTCCGGATTCGGAAGAGATGCGCGTGACGCTCGGCGAGATGGACCGTCACTTGGCTCGGATGTTGAAGGCGCTGGAGGCCAAGGTGGGAAAGGACTATCTTCTCGCGATCACCGCGGACCATGGGATGCCCCCGGAGCCGCCCTCGCCGGACCGCCGCCACTTCGCTCCTGCGATCGTCGACCTCTTGCACGATAAGTTCGATCCCGAAGCGAAGCAGCTCGTCACCTCCTTCGAGCCGGAAAACGGCCAGATCTTCATCGACGAGGAGCGCCTGGCGTCTCTCCATCTCACGCTGCGCGACTTGGCAAACTTCCTTGAATCACAGGATTTCATTTTCGCGGCGTTCACTCAGGAAGAGGTCCGGCGCGCCGCGGAATAATCGAGGTGAGCACGAAGGTCGCGCGGGTTGCCTTGAGATTCTTTCCTACAGTGCTGCTGGTGGCCAGTGCGGTCACCACGGCGATCGCTCATCCAGGTTCGGGAATTGCCGTCGATCGGCGGGGGTACGTCTACTTCGTCGACACGGGAAGCGGCGTCTGGGTGATCGACACGGCGGGCAAGCTGGCCCGTCACGACGGTCCGGCGTTTCACTGGATGGCCATCGATGAGGGCGAGCGATCCTGGGGAGGTCGAATGCCTTCCATCCCGGACGGAGAAGTCACCGCGGTGGGGCTAAAGCCCACGGTTCTTCTCTCGAGTGATGTTCCGATCGCCGTGGGTGGGGATGGCGCGCTCTTCTATCCAGCGTTGGGACGTGATCATCGTCTGAGGATCATGCGATTTACTCGTTCCGGCGACGAGAGCGTACGCGCCAATCTTCCATCCAAGTCCGGAGGCGGAGAGTTGAGGTGGATCAACGGGCTGGCCAAAGGCCCTGGGGGATCGCTCTACTATTCTGAGAATGACGCGGTGCGCAAGGCCGACGAGCGCGGCGCGGTCTCCACGGTCGCGGAGGGGATCGCGGTGCCCAACTGCGCTCGAATTCCTGGCACGGAACTAGGGCTGGGACCCTACTTGCGCGGCCTCGACGTCGCTTCGGACGGTTCGGTCTTCGTGGCCGCCTCCGGCTGCGGCGCGGTTCTCAAGGTCACGCCTCAAGGCAAGATTACGACGGTGCTGCGCTCCAGCAGTCCGTGGTCACCGGCAGCCGTGGCAGTCTCGCCCACGGGACTCTACGTGCTCGAGTACCTCCACACGGCCTCTGACAATCGGCGGGAATGGCTGGCGCGTGTGCGGAAAGTGCTTCCCGACGGCAGCGTCACCGAGGTCGCCGTGGTCAAACGCTAACGGTCGTCATGATGGCGGCCTCGCTGTCGCCGCAGAGCCTGTCGCTCGCCGTCCGCAACAACCAGAGTGACACGTGATGTATAAAGCTGGCGGAGCGGTTGGGAGCGGTTGACTGTACGGAACCCGTAGCGGCCCCGCGCCGCCTGCTAGCAGGATAAGCGTCAGGGACAGGAAAGTCTGCGGCCCGGTGGAAAGCCCATGGGGAAAAGCAGCGTCCGCGGGAAGCGGGGTCTGCGCTCTCGGAAGTTCTGTTCATACTGTCGTCCCTGGCGATTGGCGAGCAAGCATCTGTCCAGTTGAATCCGCCGAAAACGGGAGGCGTCATGCGAGCGACTGCGAAGAGCACGGAGCTGAAAGCCGCGGCCTATGCGGGAACGTACGTGGTCGTCCTAGCGTGGGACACCGCGAACGGAAAGGCGCCGGCGCGGACCAATTTGCTGGGTTATGCGATCGAGCGCGCGCAGTTCGACCTGGCGGGCCATGAGGTGGAGCGCTACTGGCTGCGCGGGATCAAGCGTTTCAAGGAAAGGGACAAGGGACTGCCGCCCGGCACCCCGGTCTCCACCGCCGAGCATCCGATCCAGAGCTTCCTGTGGGCCGACTACACCGCCAAGGCGGCAACCCGTTACTTGTACCGCATCGTCCCCTTGTACGGCACGGTGAAGACCCCGAAACTCGACGAGGCAACGGCAGTGGCGCTCGACATCACCACGGAGGTGCAGGGTGATCAGCCGCTCGACTCCGCCGCCGACAGCGTCCGGCACGACGTCTTCTTCAATCGCGGCGTGATCGGCTCGCAGGCGTATGCGAGGGAATTCGGCAATCGCGAGCCGGATGCCGAGAATCCCCGATCGAAGGAGATGAAGTGGCTCTCGCGGGGTCTTTTCGAAGCGCTCTTGCGGTTCATCGGGCTCGCGGGGGACGGCATGGGGCTTCGCGCCGCCCTTTACGAGTTCCACTACCAGCCCGTCGCCAACGCGTTTGCCAAGGCCATCGAGGCCGGGGCCGACGTGAAGATCGTGTACGACGCGGAAAGTGACTACAGGGTCGAGAACGAGGCGGCGATTAAGACGGCGCGGCTCGACGACTACGACGCGGTCATCCCGCGGACCGTGAGCGAGGGCATCCGTCACAACAAATTCATCGTCCTGCTGAAGGGCGGCAAGCCGTTCGCGGTCTGGACGGGCTCGACGAACATCTCCGCCGGCGGCATCTTCGGCCACTCCAACGTCGGACACGTCGTTTGGGACGAGAGCGTGGCGGCGAAGTATCTCGACTACTGGCAGCGGCTGGCGGACAACCTCACCCCGACCAAGCTGCGCGCCCCGAACAAGGCCGCTACGCCGACGCCCGCCGGAAAACCACCCAAGAACTCCGTCAGTCCGCTGTTCTCGGCGCGCGACGACAAGGAAAGCAACGAGACGCTCCAGTGGTACGCGCACCGGCTCGCCGAGGCCAAGGAAGTGTCCTGCATGACGTATGCCTTCAACATCGACGAGGTGTTCCAGCAGGTCCTGGGCAAGGATAACGACGTGCTTCGCTACGTCGTGAAGGACGACCCGCTCGGCGAGGAGGAGTCCATCGGCCAGGACCGGGACGTGATCTTCGCCGCCGGTGCGTACCTGGACGAGGGCGCTCTTGCCAATTTCCTGCGCGAGCGGTCGAATCCGCTTAACCGCAACCGCTATATTCACAACAAATTCATGCTCGTGGACCCGCTGAGCGAGGACCCCCTGGTGGTCACCGGATCGGCCAACTTCAGCAAGCCCTCGCAGCGCACGAACGACGAGAACATGCTCGTCATCCGCGGCAACAAACGCGTGGCGGACATCTACTTCGGCGAGTTCATGCGCGTCTTCGACCACCACTACGCACGCTACATCGTGCGCGTCCTGACCGACCAGGGGCGCTCCGATCCGGAGGCGGGCTACCTCAAGGAGAAGACCGCCGACTGGTTGCCGCCACACTTCAACCCTGCCAGCTACAAGTCGAAGCGGAGAAAGTATTTCGTATCGCCGAAGAAGTGACCGCCGCGACCCGTCGCGGGTTGGACTGCTCCGCCAACGCTGAGGCTCAAGCCTTCATCTGGCCTTCCGTGGTGGATCCCGATGCTCGTGATTCTCGGCTTTGGCGGCACGTCACCAAGCGGTTTCCGCTCACCTACAGCCCGCTGTATTGGGGAGCCGTGTTTGCCCTCGGCACGTACACGGTTTGCACGCTCCGTCTCTACGAGCTGACCGGGGTAAGACTCCTCCACCCGCTGCCCCGCCTGTTCGTCACGATCTCCGTCGCGGCCTGGCCGGCGGCGTTCGCCGCTTGCTCCGAAGCCTCGCGAGCGGCTGAAGAGGACGTGACGGCACGTTGGTCGCAAGCTCGCAAAACCCCTTAGGCGACGTGCGCAGCCGCGGCCCCACAACCGCCAGCCTCGCGGAACGCCGGCCTCGCCTCACGCGGCCCATCTGCGGTTTGCGCCAGGAATCACGGGAGGCGTATATTGCATCGCAGCACCCACGTGTCCAGCGAATCTCACGTCCGGAGGCCCGATGCGCCTCGTAACACCCGCGAGACTTGCCGAGCACCTGTCAGCTCGCCGAAGCGAAGAAGACTTGGATTCCGGGCCAGGTAGCCGCGGTAGCGGTGCTGTAGGCCGGAGCGCTCTTTGGCTAAATAGGACCCGGAAGAATTGGAGGGTAGGGGGTGAGCGTTGGCCAGATGCCTTTGACTCGTGGCGAACGACTCGGTGTTTTCTCGGGCGTTGCGTCCATCGTCTGCGGGCTCGCCAGTCTGAGCGCTTTCGGAGTCATGGACGCGTTCGTCGTCGACGAAGGTGATTGGATGATCATGATCCTATCACTCATCATTGCAATCGGCGCCCCCCTCTTGGGCGCTCTGCTCGGGATCATCGCGCTTGTTCCACGACGCAGCCGCATTGTCGGAGCCGCAGGTCTCTTGCTGTCGCTGGGAATCGGGGCGGTCCTCGGGGCCATGAGGTTAGGCCTATTTGCGAACTAGGGTCAGTCGGCCGCCGCCGAGCGGCAGACAGGATCTGGAGAGTGCGGTGTCTGAAGCTGCACCGGAGACGAGCCGCCCGAGAGTGGCGATGAAAGTGCTCGGAGCCGTGCTCCTCGTGGTCGGCACGAGCGTTGCGATATGGCGCGTGGCCAATCTAGCCGTTGCGAGCGTCGTCTTTCACGATCTGCCGCCCCGAATCGTGATTCAGTACTTCGTCGCAACCTCAGGTGATGCGTTGTGGGGCGGATTTATGGCGGCAGCGGGCTACCACCTCCTGAGGCGACGTGGGAAACCGGTGAGCTGGCTGATCGCCTCGGCCGCCGCGTGGATTCCGGCAACCGTTATCTACGCCTACCAGGCCTCGGGAGGGGAAAGAATGGCCCGGTCCTTCGGCATTTCCGTAGGCGTTCTCGTGCTGGTGGTCGTGGGGTTTCGCACCCTTCTGCTTCTGCCTAACCTGGCGGCTGCTGTCCTTATGCACGTGATGGCGCGGGGCCAGCGGGCCACGGCGAGCGAAGTGGCCGGGGGCGATCCGTCGAAATAGCCGTTTCGCGTTGGAGGCAGGGATGGAGATTGGCAGTCTTCCACTTGCGGCGTGGGAGAGTTTCTATGTCATCGTCGGTTCTTCGGCGGCGGCCCTGACCGGACTTCAGTTCGTCGTCATCGTTCTCGGCGCCGAAGCGGAAGTGGTCAGCGGAGCGACTATGCGGGCGTTCGGCACTCCCACCATCGTGCATTTCTGCGCGGCGCTGCTCATCTCGGCGATTCTCAGCGCGCCGTGGAGCGCCGTAGCGCCCGCCGCCGTGTGTCTCCTGGCTTGCGGCGCCGCGGGGCTTGGGTACCTTGCCGGCGTCTTTCGGCACGCGAGAAAGCAGAGCGGCTACACGCCTGTCTTCGAGGATTGGCTCTGGCACTTCGTGTTTCCTGCCGGCGCCTATGTGGCGCTCCTGGTCGCGGCGCTCGACTTGCGAGGCGGCGCGCCCGCCGCGTTGTTCGTCATAGCGGGATCGGCGATGTTCTTGCTGTTCATCGGAATTCACAATGCCTGGGACGCGGTGACCTATATCGCGCTCAAACGAAAACGGGGCAAATCGGACCAATAAAGAATGGGTCAATTCACTCCTGAAGTCGGCGAGCAAGACGTCGAGCGACCGCGCCTCTCTCGCCCTCGACAGGCTGCGCCGTCGGCTGAATCAATCCAGGCGCCGCGGGATGTGGAGAGAGGATGAGGAGCAGAGGCTGCGCCGCCGCGATACTCCTCCTGCCGTTCATCGTCACGCCGGCCTGGGAGGCGCCAAAGCCTGGCAGGCCGCTCGCGCTCGTCCTTCGGCAGCTTAGAAAGATCCCTCTGACGGAGGCTTACGTCTACGGCACCGTTCCGCCGGAGGCCCAGGCGGGTCTACGTCAGGCCAAGAAGCATCTCCGAGAGCTGATTCTCTCCTACCTGAACCAAGCCCCGGGCGGGCGCGTATCGGCCCACGAGACGCGCGAAGGTCTTATCCAGAAGCTTAAGAGCCAGGGGGTGATGGTGGGGCTGGAGCCCAACCGGCAGGCCGAGCTGGGATACGGCTACCTCCTCAGGGTCGAGGTCGGCAGCACGGGCGACGACGCAGACCTGCTCGTCGTGAGCACGGCGCTGTCGGTTACCTGCGGAGACGACAGCTCCCTCATGCTGCTGCGCCGCGGCAACGCGGGCTGGCAGCCCATCCTGGTCGACGAGGCCCCGGATTATGCCGACATCCGCGGGGCCCGCGGGTCCTTGAACTGGCGGGCCTCCGAGCCGGACTCCGGCAAGAATCGCTTGATCGTCATCGCCGACATCCCGCCCTGGTGTTCCTCGGTCTTGCGTCCGTTGCGGTACCGGGCCTACCGGGTGGGTGGCGGCCTCGAGAAGCCCGTGCAACTGGTCTCCCGCTCGACCGACGCGATCGCCATCGACGAGGGGTACGAGATTCGGGCCGACCCGTCCGGCTTCTCCCTAAGCTATTCCGTCGCCGACAAGAAGAACGCCGGCATGCGCACGAGGGAGACTCTGAATTACCGGATTCAGCGAAACGAAGCTCTGCCCGAAAGCTCGCGACCCGACAGCTAGCCCGCGCGTCCAAGCGTCCGGCAAGAAAGATTGCCGGTCACACGGTTCATGAAAGCCATTGCTCCGTCGAGCGCGCGTCAGCACATGAAGGCGATCACCTACAGCGAATACGGGCCCTCAGATGTTCTCCAGCTCTCGGAGATGGCAAAACCTGCCCCCCGGGTCGGCGAGGCCTTGGTCAGAATTCGTGCGGCCTCCGTGAATCCGATCGACTGGCACTTCATGAGAGGCACACCGTACCTCGTGCGCCTGCTGACCGGCTGGCGCAAGCCGAAGGTCACGCGTCTCGGAGTCGACGCGGCGGGGCAGGTGGAAGCGGTCGGCGGGAAGGTGACGCAGTTCCGGCCGGGGGACGAAGTGTTCGGCGCCTGCCGAGGGGCCTTCGCCGAGTGCGGATGCGCGCGGGAGGCTGCTTTGGCGCTGAAGCCGGCCAACCTGACGTTCGAGCAGGCGGCGGCCGTTCCGGTGGCGGCGTTCACCGCCCTGCAGGGGCTTCGCGACAAGGGACGAATTCAGCCCGGGAAGAAGGTTTTGATCAATGGGGCCGCGGGAGGCGTGGGGACGTTCGCGGTGCAGCTTGCCAGGTGCTTCGGGGCGGACGTGACCGGCGTGTGCAGCACGAGGAATGTGGACCTGGTCCGATCCATCGGCGCCCACCACGTCGTGGATTACACCCGGGAGGATTTCACCAAGAACGGGGTGCAGTATGACCTGATATTCGATTCGGTGGGGAACCATTCCTTGTCGGATTGCCGGCGCGCGCTGGTTGCGGAGGGGACTCTCGTGCTGGTCGGAGCGCCGGACAAGGGGCCTTGGCTCGGTCCGCTGACGAGCATACTCGGAGCGGTCGCGCTGTCGCCGTTCGTGAGCCAGAAGCTGCGCCCGATTCTGGCGCGTCCGAACCAAGAGGACTGGAAGGTCCTACGAGACTTCCTGGAAAGCGGCAAGGTGACTCCGGTCATCGACCGGACCTACCCCCTGAGGGAGATCTCCGAGGCCATCCGGTATCTGGAAGAAGGCCACGCCCGAGGGAAAGTAGTCATCAAGATGGCGCCGCGGAGCGAAAGCTGACCAGCGATCCCCGGCTCGAGCGATTCGAGAGGAAACCGTGAGGATTCCCGATCTGCGTCGACCTGACTTGAAGACCGCTCCCATTCTGGATCAGAATGCGCCCACTCGGTGCTCTCGAGAGGCGGGGTTTTTTCCCCCGCCGGCTTGAAAAACGAGCAGAGCCGCTCATCGTTCCCTTCAGGAGGTGTCGCGATGCCGTTTGGAAGCCTGTGGCTCCCCGTGATCGTCTCGGCCGTCGTCGTCTTCGTGGCCAGCTCCGTGATGCACATGGCGCTCAAGTACCACAAAGCCGACTACAAGGGGCTGCCGAACGAGGTCGCGGTTCTCGACGTGCTCGGCAAGGGGAATCTGGTCCCGGGGGTCTATTTCCTGCCGTACTGCCCCGACCACGGTCATATGAAAGACCCGGCGATGAAAGCGAAATTCGAGAAAGGGCCCATCGGGTTGCTCACCATCCTCCCCAAGGGCGGGCCCGCGATGGGGAAGCTCCTCGGCCTCTGGTTCGCGTTCAGCCTCTTCGTGAGTTTCACCGCGGCCTACGTCGCGCGGCACACGCTTCAGCCCGGCGCCGACGGCCTTCTCGTGATGCGGATCACCGGGACGGTCGCATTCGCCGCCTACGGAATCTCCCACCTCAGCGATTCGATCTGGAAAGGCCAGCCCTGGTCGAACACGATGCGTTCGCTGCTCGACGCCGCCATCTACGCAGTGCTGACCGGCTTGGTGTTTCGCACGCTCTGGCCGACGGCGTAGGGCCCAAGTCCCGCTGCGTCACGCACATCCAGGTCGACGCCATTTAAGGTAACGTGTACCCGAATGCTTACGTCAGCCGTATTGGGAAGAATTCTTGGAAACGAAAGATCTTGTGGAGGTCGCGGCATTCGAAGACGAGATGCTGGCGCGAGCATGCGCCGAGATGCTCACGGAGGCGGGAGTTGAGTGCCATGTCGAGCGAATCGATCCGCTCGGCCTCACGCCGCTCTTGGGATTCACGCCGGGAATTCGACTTCGCGTGCGGCACGAAGATGAACAGCAGGCCAGGGAGCTCGTCGCGTCGATACGACAGGAAGATACGGCAAATGGCACGAATGAAGCACCGAATGCCTGCGCTAGGCCGGTTGAAGATGCAAAGTCCCCAGAAGTTGAAACGGCTCTTCTCCGGCTGAGGACCCGCCGGCGTTTCCTCTGGGTTCTCTACGCGAGTTTCCTGCCGATAACCTTCTTATTCTTGCTGGTGGATCGATCCGGGAAGGCCGCCTTTTCCGTTGCCGCAATCTCGGTGGTTCTTCTTATCCTTGCCGGATACTGGGTTGCCTCGAGCCGCTGCCCGAGATGTTGGGAACTCTGCTATCGTCGCCGCTGGGTCATGGGATGGGCGACAAATATCCTCCTGCATCATTGCATGCATTGCGGATTGGATCTTCGCGCAACCAAGATGAACTAGATGAGCGAGAAATGGGTCAGAGCCGTGGGACTGTTCGAGGTGATTTGCCGCGTTCTGTCCCCATCGCCATGGGGGGAATCTGTTCTAAGGTAATCCTATGAGAATCGTAATCCCAGGCGGCACGGGACAGGTCGGGACGCTGCTGGCGCGCGCCTTCCTGCGGGACGGGCACGAAGTCACAGTGCTGGGCCGCACGATCAAGCCGGCGCCGTGGCGCGTGGTGCAGTGGAATCCTGCGAGCGTGGAAACTTGGGCCCATCACCTCGACGGCGCGGACGTGGTCGTCAACTTGGCCGGCCGGTCGGTGAATTGCCGCTACACGCCGAAAAACCGCGGGGAGATCGTCCAATCGCGGGTCGAATCGGTCGCCGCGGTGGGCCGGGCGATCGCCATGGCGGCGAAACCGCCTGGGGTCTGGCTTCAGGCGAGCACGGCGACGATCTACGCGCACCGTTACGATGCCCCGAACGATGAATTCACAGGGATCCTTGGGGGTGGCGAGCCGGACGCCCCCGAGACCTGGCGCTTCAGCATCGACGTCGTGAAGGCGTGGGAAAAAGCGCTTGACGACGCGCCGGCAGGCCGGACGCGCAAGGTGAAGCTGCGCTCGGCGATGATCATGAATCCCGACCCGGGAAGCATTTTCGACACGCTCGTGACGCTCGTGCGCCGCGGGCTGGGCGGAACGGCCGGTGACGGCCGTCAATACATCTCGTGGGTCCACGAAGAGGACTTCACCCGGGCCGTCTATTTCCTGATCGAGCGCGACCTCGACGGCGTCGTCAACGTGGCGTCGCCGAACCCCCTGGCGAACCGCGAGTTCATGGCCGTCCTCCGGCGGGCCTGGGGCGCGCCGATCGGCCTGCCCGCGACAAAATGGATGCTCGAGCTGGGGGCGTGGCTCATGCGAACCGAGTCGGAGCTCATCCTGAAGAGCCGGCGCGTCATCCCGGCGCGCCTCCTGCAGGCAGGATTCACCTTCCGGTACCCGCGCTGGTCCGAGGCGGCCCAAGAGCTTTGTCAGCGATTCAGAGCGTCCAGAAGCTGAAAGCTCCTCCCCCCCGGATTCCTCGACGCCATGAAATGAGGCGCGGTGTCCAAATGCCGAAGAAGAGGTAGAATGCAGGCAGCTTCTTTCTACCATGCACGGAGGGCGCAGGCTATCGTCGCCCCGGCGGTCGAACCGAGCCAGCCTGCCTGGTCAAGGTCCCTGCTTGAAAGACAAGCTCGCCCAGATCATCGGAAGTGAGGCGCGCCTCGAGGCTCTGCGGCAGACCTCGCTCCTCGATTCCCCGCCGGAGGAGGCGTTCGACCGGCTGACGCGGCTGGCGACGGCGGTGCTGCGCGTTCCGGCGGCGCTCGTTTCGCTCGTGGACGGGGATCGTCAGTTCTTCAAGAGTCAGAGCGGCCTGGCCGAGCCTCTGGCTTCGTCGCGCCAGACTCCTCTGACGCACTCTTTCTGCAAGCATGTCGTGGGCTCGCAAGAGCCCCTGGTCGTCACCGACGCCCGCCAGGAACCGGTGCTCGCCGGCTACGCGCCCTTCTCTCCCCTGGAGGTGATCGCCTATGCGGGCATTCCGCTGGTCACGTCGGAAGGCCACGCCCTGGGGACCTTCTGTGTCGTGGACAGCCGGCCGCGCAAGTGGACCGAGGAGGAGATCTCGATCCTCCGGATCCTCGCCACGTCCACGATGTCGCAGATCGAGCTGCAGCGCCTGGCGAACGAGCTGCGGGGCCTGACCGAGAAACTGCAGGGGCTCGTCGACGCCCGGACGTCGGAGTTGCGCGCCTCCGAGGAGCGCCGGCGCGTTCTCCTCGACGTCAACAACGCCATCGTCACCTGTCTCGACCGTGACTCCCTCTTCGCGGCGACGGCGGCCGCCCTGCGTCCCGTCTTCTCCTACGACCGGGCCGCGCTGGTTCTCCTCGATCCCGCCAAGAACGTTTTTCGCGTGCTGGGAGTCGCCGGGGCGGTGCCGTCACCTCCCATCATCCCGGTCGGCACCGAGTGGCCCCGGCAGGGAAGCCGCTCCGGCTGGATTCTCGATCACGGCGAGCCGATGCTGACGGTCGACCTGCGGGAGGCGCCCGCTTTCTTCGAGCACGGCCCCCTGCTGCAGGAGGGAATCCTCTCCGCCGTTTCCGTGCCCATGGCGATCAAGGGAAAGATCATCGGCACGCTGAACGTCGGCAGCCGCCATCTGGGCCGGTACGGCGAAGGGGACGCCTCGCTGCTCTCGGCGATCGCCGAGCAGGTGGCGCTGGCGATCGAGAACCTGCTCGCCTACGAGGAGATCGCGGCGCTCAAGGCGCAGCTGGAAGAGGAGAACCTCTACCTTCAGGAGGAGGTGCGGTCGGAGGCCGCCTTCGGCGACGTGGTGGGTGAGTCTGCGGCCATCCTGCGGATCCTCGGCAACGTGCGCAAAGTCGCCGGAACCGACTCGACCGTGCTGGTCATGGGGGAGACGGGAACCGGCAAGGAGCTGGTGGTCCGGGCCATTCACGGCTTGAGCCGGCGGAAGGACAAGATCCTGGTCAAGGTGAACTGCGCGGCGCTGCCGGCCGGAGTGATCGAAAGCGAGCTTTTCGGGCACGAAAAGGGGGCGTTCACCGGTGCGCTCATGCGGAAGATCGGCCGCTTCGAGCTGGCCAATGGCGGCACCCTCTTCCTCGACGAGATCGGTGATCTTCCGCTGGAGCTGCAGGCAAAGCTCCTGCGCGTCCTGCAGGACGGAGAGTTCGAAAGGGTGGGCGGGACGCACCCCTTGAAGGTCGACGTGCGGCTGATCACCGCCACCAATCGCGATCTCGAGCGGGCGGTGAGCGAGGAGCGCTTCCGGGCGGATCTCTACTACCGTCTCAACGTCTTTCCGATCGTCATCCCCCCCTTGCGGGAGCGGCTGGAGGACGTCCCGCGCCTGGCGCGGCACTTTGCCATGCACTATGCGGCGAAGATGGGGAAGCACGTCGGGCCGATGAGCCAGGAGGCGCTCGCCCGGCTGTCCTCCTATGCGTGGCCCGGCAACGTCCGCGAGCTGCAGAACGTCATCGAGCGGGCGGTCATCCTTTCCTCCGCGACCCGGTTCGAGCTCGGGGATCTGATCGCGCCCGCCGCGGGCGGCGGCGCGAAGCACCCGGCCCGGACCCTCGAAGAAGTCGAGCGCGAGCACATCGCCGCGGTCCTTGCGCAGACCGGCTGGCGCGTCAGCGGCGAGCGGGGCGCGGCCAAGATCTTGGGGCTGAAGCGAACGACCCTGGAAGCTCGGATGAGGAAGCTCGGCATTCAGCGCCGTTCGTGATCTAGATCACCGAAGCCCGCTCCGCTTCCCCCCTCCTTGCCTGCCATCCTTTCGGCATTCTCCCAATAGTTCGGCAGTTCCTCCGTGCGCGGACTCACAGAGTCCGCTGACCTCCGCTCATTCAATTCCGTTCCTTTCAGCCGCTTGCCTCCCGCCGCGAACGCGCCGGCTCGGGCTGGCACGCCTCGTGCCTTAGAAAGAGCGTGTTTCAAAGAGTCGGGAGGCTGCCATGGTGCTTCGAATCACAATCGGCGCAGGAACACGCACGCGGGCGACGCTGAAACTGGAAGGGCGCGTCGTGGCCGGGTGGGCGCCCCTCCTCGAGCGCGAATGCTTCCGGCTTCTTGGATCGTGGGACGCGGTTTGCCTCGATCTCGCCGGCGTCACGTTCGTCGACCGCTTGGGCGTGGAGACTCTCCAGCGTCTCGGCCGCGCGGGAATCGAGATCCGCTGTCCCCGGGGGATGGTCGCCAGCGTCCTCGAAGGGGAAGGCATCCCACTGACCGCAGACCCTCAAGGGAATTGAGCGTCGAAACCCGGCGTCTTCGGCAATGGGGCCAAGCCGCCACTACCCCCCCAACGTTCGAGATCTGGAGGACAGCATGTTCATGAACCGGAAGCTGCTGAAACGTCCCGCAAGCGCGCTGCTGCTGCCCGCGGGCATCCTGGGCGCTCTGGCGCTCGGCGCCGGCCGAGCGGACACGGGAGCATCGAGGAGTTTCGCGAGCACCGCCTCGGCGATCCGGCTGGAGACCGACACCGTTCCGCCGCCCTGCCGTCCCAATCCACGCGCCCAGCGCGACATGGCCGGCGTCGCGAACCGGGGCGACGTCCGGTTCCTCCCCCAGCCTCTCCGCCAGCAGCTGGTGCGGCTCGCGGGACGTCCGCATACGACACTGCCGATGCAGGCGTTCGCGGAAGCGGACAGCCCGAGCCGGCTTTTCTTCTACTACCTTCTGGACACCCGCGGGTTCGAGCCGAACGTCTTCACGGCGTCGCTGCCGGGGATCAACGACGCGGTCGATCCCACGGCCACCGGTGGGGATTGCGGCCTCCCGACGATCGGCACGGTCCGTCTCGTGGTCGAGCCGAAAGAGGATCTTCCCACCGATCCCAACGACGTCCGCGCCTTCATCGACGTCTTCACCGACATCCATCCTCTCTTCGTCATCAACAACGAGAGCGGCTGGTACGAAGGCTGGATGATCCACGACCTGCGAGTGGCGCGCGTGGCGTCGGCTCGCCCGGACGGACACGCACAGTTCGGAAAAATCCTCCAGACGGACGCGGAGCGATTGGCGGAGATGGGAAAGGGCAACAACCTGGCCGGAAACATCTTCACGACCGACGGTAATCCGGCCCGCTTCCCGTCCGCGTCCGACAGCTTCCCTGACATCCAGTCCAATCTCGTGCCGATCACCCTGAGCATGGGCGCCTACAACGCCCTGCAGCAGGGGGACGTCCATTCCTACTGGGAGTTCAACTACACGACCAACTGGGTCTTCCCCCTGTACGAGCTGCCGTTCACCGGAGGTATCGCCGGCACGCTGGAGGCGGGACTGATTGGCGACCTCAACGACCTGACTCCGGGATCGGGGCCGGCGGGCATCCACAACGATCCGCGGGTATACGGCGACAGCCCGTTCCTGCCCCGTGACGCCGACAAGTTCGAGGGCGAGGACGACCGGCAGCGCGAGTTCCGCGAGCGCTTCATCCCGAGCGGCCTGGCGCACGAGATCTATCTCGACGTGTTCGAGAGAATCGCGTCGTTCGAGCCCGCCGTGGCATCCCAGCCGCAGCGCATCTTCGACGCCTACGCCCAGGAGATCGCGCGGGTCGACCAGAATCGGGACGGCGTCATCTCCGCGGCCGAGGGCGACGTGGACAGCGCAAGCGACGGGTTTCCCGACAACGCGCGCCTGTTCCTCCCCGCCACCACGTACGACCGGTTCGCGGTGACCCGCGAAATCAACGATGGCATGTTGGCGCCCCGTTTCGCCAACAGCCAGCGGGCCTGGGTCCTGACCGGGTTCGCGACGGCAGTGATTCCGACGGTGCCTGCTTCCGAAGGGCGGGACTCGGATGATCGATAACGTTCCAAGGATCGCAACGGTTCGAACCGTTCCCACCCCCCCAACTTTCGAAAGGAGAAGAACCATGATGAAGCGTGTTGTCCTCGCACTGGCTCTGCTGCTCGGATCATTCCCGGTCCTCACCTCCGCGGCGCCCGTCGTCTTCGAGGCCTCCGGAGCGACCCCCGCCGACATCCAGGCTTCGGTCGACGATTTCCGCGGCCTCCTCGGAACCCTCAACCCGAACACCCCCGGCTCGTTCCCCAGCGGACGACGGGAGATCAACTGGGACGGCGTTCCGGACGCGTTCTCGGCCCCGAACAACCTGCCCGCCAATTTCTTCAACGCCAACTCCCCGCGCGGGGTCGTTTTCTTCACTCCCGGGACGGGCTTCCAGGTGAGCGCCGACAGCGACAACCCGACGAACACTCCGGTCCGCTTCGGCAACATCCATCCCGCCTTTCCGAGACTGTTCACCACTTTCAGCCCGCAGAGGCTGTTCACCGCGTTGGACAGCAACATCACCGACACTCTCTTCTTCGTGCCCGGAAGCCCCTCCTCGGCGACGGTGGGTGGGTTCGGAGCCGTGTTCACCGACGTCAACGTCGCCAACAGCACGAAGATCGAGTATTTCGACGTCAACGGCCGGCTGCTCTTCAGTCGGAACGTCCTTCCCGGCCCGACCGATCGGGGCAGCCTCTCTTTCATCGGCGTGTCGTTCGACGCGGGGGAACGGGTCTTCCTGGTCCGCATCACCAGCGGGAACCGCGTCCCCAGGACCCCCGCCCGGGACGTCGTGATGATGGACGACTTCATTTACGCCGAGCCGCAGCCCGCCCCCTAACCCACCTCCAGGCCGCCGGCGGGGAGCCGATTGACCTCGGTCGGCTCCCGCCGGTCCCGCCTCACCGGAAGAGGGACGGAAGCGTTCGGAGCAGCGGTAACCGCCTAAGGAGAAAGCCATGAAGATTGCGACGAGGATCCGGAGGTTCCAGGACGGTTTGAGGGGAGAAGTTCTCCTCCCGAGAAGCGAGGCCTACGAAAACGCGCGCCGGATCTGGAATGCGATGATCGACCGGCGCCCGGCTCTCATCGTCCGTTGCGCCGACGTATGGGACGTGGTCGACGCGGTGAACTTCGCGCGGGACACAGGGCTGCCGCTCGCCGTCCGCGGCGGCGGGCACAACATCGCCGGGAACGCGATGTGCGACGACGGTCTCGTCATCGACCTCTCGGCGATGAAGGCCGCCACCGTCGATGCCCGGGAGCGCCGCGTCACGATCGAGGGGGGCGCCACGCTCGCGGACCTCGATGCCGCCACCCAAGCCCTCGGCCTCGCCACGCCGGTCGGCATCAACTCCACCACCGGCGTCGCCGGACTCACGCTGGGAGGTGGATTCGGCTGGCTGAGCCGCAAGTACGGGATGACGATCGACAACCTGGACTCCGCCGAGGTGGTGACGGCCTCCGGCGAGGTGGTGCGCGCCAGCGCCGTCGAGCATCCAGACCTCTTCTGGGCGCTGCGCGGGGGCGGCGGGAACTTCGGTGTCGTCACGCGCTTCAAGTTCCGCCTCCACCCGGTCGGCCCCGGGGTTCTCAGCGGCCTGATCGTCTATCCGATCTCGGCGGCGAAGTCGGTGCTGCAGCAGTACGGTGAATTCATCGCGAAGGCGCAGGAGGATCTTTCCGTGTGGGCTCTTCTGCGCCAGGCGCCGCCTCTGCCGTTCCTTCCCGAAACGGTCCACGGCAAGGGGATTCTGGCGCTGGCCCTTTTGTGCGCCTGCGATCCGGCGCACGCCGAGCGGCTCGTTGCGCCGCTGCGCAAGTTCGGCACTCCCGTCGGCGAGCACCTGGGGGTCCAGTCCTACGTCGATTGGCAAAGGACCTTCGACCCGCTGCTCGCCGCCGGCGCCCGCAACTACTGGAAGTCCCACAATTTCACGACGCTCGACGAGGGTCTTTTCGACGTCGCCATCGAGGCGATCGGGAGGCCGCCCTCGCCCCAGTGCGAGATCTTCCTGGCCGCCCTCGGCGGCGCCACGACGCGTCCGGATCCCGACTCGGCCGCGTATCCTCACCGCGACGCCCGCTTCGTCATGAACGTCCACGGCCGCTGGGAAGACTCGGCCGACGATGCCCGTTGCATCGAGTGGGCGCGCGATTTCTCCAATGCCGCGGCTCCTTTCGCCAGCGGCGGGGTCTACGTGAACTTCCTCACCGCGGACGAGGGAGAGCGCGTGCGTGCCGCCTACGGAACGAACTATGATCGCCTCGCAGGGGTGAAGCGCCAGTACGACCCCCACAACCTGTTCCGCATGAACCAGAACATCAAGCCGGCGCCGGAGAGAGACCTCGGACTCACTGTCGCATGAAATCGTACCTGGGCTTGAGACGTCTTCTGCTTTCGTGGAAGAATCGAGCGACCACGGCGGTCTCGCACGGGAACCTCTCCGCGACGGCCCGGGCTGAGGCTCGTTCCCCTCATCGCCCGCGATCGAGCCGGTTTCGGGGAAGGGCTGGCCAACCCGATCCGCCTGGCGCCGGCGTTCGCCGGCGCCGCTCTTTTCGCCGCCGGCTTGCTCGGCGAGCTGGCCGGGACCAGGAGGATGCGGCGCGCGCGTCCGGTCTTGACCGGACCGCCTACGATGACGAAACTCGAACATGGGGACCGAAGGTGAATCAGATCCTGATTGGCAAGGGGGAGGGACCGGTCAACCTGCTCGCCAAGTACGGCAATCGCCATGGGTTGGTGGCGGGGGCCACGGGAACGGGAAAGACGGTTTCGCTCCTGGTGCTGGCGGAGGGTTTCTCGCGGCTCGGAGTGCCGGTGTTCCTGGCCGACGTGAAGGGGGACGTTGCGGGCCTCGCGATGCCTGGGGCTACCAGCGACAAGATCCGCGAGCGGGTCGCCCGGGTCGGACTGCAGGGTTACGCGCCGGAAGCCAGCCCGGTGATCTTCTGGGATCTCTATGGCAGAGCCGGGCACCCGGTCCGCACCACGATCAGCGAGATGGGCCCGCAGCTGCTCGGGAGGATTCTCGAGCTGAACGACGTCCAGGCGGGCACCCTCGAGATCGCCTTCAAGCTCTCGGACGACCGCGGCCTGCTTCTTCTGGATCTCGACGATCTGCGTGCCTTGCTCAACTTCCTTGCGGAGAGCCACAAGGAGATCTCCAGGGAGTACGGGCTGGTGAGCGGCCAGTCGGTGGCGGCGATTCAACGGGCGCTGCTGGGGCTGGAGCGCGAAGGCGGAGAGGCGATGTTCGCCGAGCCGGCGCTGGAGCTGAGCGATCTCCTCCGGGTGGATCTCACCGGACGCGGGATCGTCAGCATCCTGTCGGCCGATCAGCTGATCCTGAAACCGCGCCTCTACTCCAGCTTCCTGCTATGGCTCCTGTCGGAGCTCTTCGAGAGATTCCCCGAGGTGGGCGACCTCGACCAGCCCAAGCTCGTTTTCTTCTTCGACGAAGCGCATCTGCTCTTCGGCGACGCCCCGCCCGCGCTCCGGCAGAGGGTCGAGCAGGTGGTGCGCCTCATCCGGTCCAAGGGAGTGGGAGTTTACTTCTGCTCCCAGTTCCCGGACGACGTGCCGGAGGAGATCCTCGGCCAGCTCGGGAATCGCATCCAACACGCCTTGCGCGCCTATACGCCGCGGGATCAGAAGGCGGTGCGCGCCGCGGCCGAGACGTTCGTGCCCAATCCGCCGCTCGACGTCGCCTCGGTCATCTCTCAGCTCGGCGTCGGGGAGGCCCTGGTCTCGACGCTGCAGGAGAACGCCGTCCCGATGCCGGTCCAGCGGACGCTGATCTGCCCTCCGCGGTGCCGGATCGGGGCCGTGACGGAGGAGGAGCGGGCCGCCGCGCGGGCGAGGAGCCCGCTCGGCGCGAAATACGATGCCCGGATCAACCGCGAGTCGGCCTACGAGACTCTGAGCCGCAAGGCCGCCGCTCCTCCCGCCGGGAGCGCGGCGGAGCGCTCGCCGGCGAATCAGGGATCCCCGGCCGAGGACAAGCTCCAGACCGGCGGGGCCTTGAACGACCTGCTGTGGGGAACGAAGCGCCGCCAGGGGATGGTCGAGACGATGGCGAAGCAGGCGGCGCGCACCGTCGGCAGCCAGGTCGGGCGGCGGCTCCTGCGGGGGATTCTGGGAGGACTTCTCCGAGAGCCGCAACAGCGGTAGCCTTGTCCTGGCCAACGCGGTCAAAGTGCGTATATGATCGGGTCTCTGAAGGAGTTTAATCAAGAGCTCGATTGTTCGGCAGAAGATTGCGGACACGGTATGAACCAGCCATTCGATGCACCCCAGAACCTCCAGGCGCTGCTCGCCTCGATCGTCTCGGCCTCGGACGACGCCATCATCGGGAAAACGCTCGAGGGAATCATCCTGACGTGGAACGCGGGCGCCGAGCGGGTGTTCGGATACACCGCCGAAGAGGCGGTCGGGAAGTCGATCCTCCTGATCATTCCTCCGGAGCGCCATGACGAGGAGCGCGTCATCCTGGAGAAGCTGCGGCGGGGGGAGCGGGTCGATCATTTCGAGACCGTCCGTGTGGCCAAGGGCGGCCGGCGGCTCGACATCTCCCTGACCAGCTCGCCGATCCACGACGTCTCGGGACGCGTCATCGGCGCCTCCAAGATCGCCCGCGACATCACGCTGCGCAAGCGGGCGGAGGAGGGCCTGCGCGCCGCGGAGCGCCAGCTACAGATCATCACCGAATCGCTTTCGGCCCCCGTCGCCCGCTGCAGCCGCGACCTGCGGTACGTCTGGGTCGGGAAGCGCTTTGCCGAATGGCTCCAGCGCCGCCCCGAGGAAATCGTCGGCCGCCCGATCGCGGAGGTGCTCGGCCCCGAGGCGATGGCGCGGCTGCAGCCCTATGTCGATCGCGTCCTGGCCGGCGAGGAAGTCCAGTTCGAGACGCAGATCGACTACGAGAAGATTGGCCCTCGCTGGATCAGCGCGATGTATTCGCCGACGTTCGACACCACCGGATCGGTGACCGGCTGGCTTTCGGTCGTCATCGACATCGAGGCGCGCAAGGTGGAGGAAGAGGTGCTCAAGAACGCCGATCGCCGCAAGGACGAGTTCCTGGCGACGCTGGCTCACGAGCTGAGAAACCCGCTCGCGCCGATCCGGAACTCGCTGGAGATCATGAAGCTGGCCGAAGCCGATTCCGAGGTCGCGACCAAGGCCCGCGACATGATCGACCGGCAGGTCTCTCACATGGAGCGGCTGATCGACGACTTGCTCGACATCTCCCGCATCACGCGTAACCGGCTGGAGCTGCGCCGGCAGCGGGTCGACCTGCAAGCGGTCATCCATCAGGCGGTGGAAACCAGCCGGCCGATGGCCGAGCGCCTCGGTCACGAGATCCGCGTCCGCCTGCCGGCGGAGCCGCTCTTCGTGCATGGCGATCCGGTGCGCCTGGCGCAGGTCTTCGGCAACCTGCTCAACAATTCCTGCAAGTACACGAAGCGCGGCGGGCGCATCGAGGTGAGCGCCGAGAGGCAGGGAGAGATCATCGCGGCGTCGGTGCGGGATAACGGGATCGGCATTTCCACCGGGATGCTTCCCCGGATCTTCGACATGTTCACTCAGGGCGACCAGCGCCTGGACCGCGCCTCCGGCGGGCTCGGCATCGGTCTGACGCTGGTGAGGCAGCTCGTCGAGATGCACAACGGGCGGGTGGACGCGAAGAGCGACGGACCGGACCAGGGGAGCACGTTCCAGGTGCGCCTGCCGGCGCTCGTCGAGAAAACGCAGGAGGGCGGCCTGGACGGGACAGCCCGCGATCGCCGGGTGGCGCCGGCGCTGCGGATTCTCGTGGTCGACGACAACCAGGACAGCGCGCACTCCCTTTCGACGCTGTTGGCGATGAACGGCAACCAGACGCGGACGGCGTACGACGGCCTGGAGGCGGTCGAGGCGGCGAAGGCGTTCCAGCCGGACGTCTTGATGCTGGACATCGGCCTGCCGAAGATGGACGGCTTCGAGACCTGCCGCCGGATCCGCGCGCAGCCGTGGGGCAAGAACATTCTCCTCGTCGCCTTGACCGGATGGGGACAGGAGGAGGATCGGCGGCGCTCCAAGGAGGCGGGATTCGACGCGCATCTGGTCAAGCCGGTGTCGCACGCGGAGCTGATGGAGCTGCTGGCGTCCTTCGGCGCCAAGGGCCGCGCGGAGCTGGCGGGGCCGTGAGCCGCGCCGCGCTCGCGGCGCCTGCCGGGAAGCTTGAGCAAGGAGTCCGGGGCGCATCGATGATCCGCAAGCTGAAGTCGGGCGGCTATCGCCTCTATTCGAGGGAGAAGGATCCGCGGACCGGCCGCCGGCGCAATCTCGGCACGTTCAAGACGCGCGCCGCCGCGGAGAAGCACGAGCGCGCGGTGCAGTACTTCAAGCGACGCGCGTGAAGACGGCGAGCGTGACGTTTCCATCATGAGATTCCTGGTCAACATCGACGTCGACGACGTGGAGAAAGCCGCCGCCTTCTACGGCGCGGCGCTCGGACTGGAGACGGGCCGGCGCTTCGGCGGCGACGCGATCGAGCTGCTGGGCGGCTCGTCGGCGATCTACCTGCTGCGCAAGAAACCGGGCTCGCCGCCGTTCGAGGGGTCGGCTCTCACCCGCGAATATGGCCGCCATTGGACGCCCGTTCATCTCGATTTCGCGGTCGAGAACGTGGAGGAAGTCGTGGCGCGCGCCGTCTCGGCGGGCGCCCGCCTCGAAGGGGCCATCGAGGACCGGGCCTGGGGCCGGCTGGCGAGGATGTCCGATCCTTTCGGCCACGGCTTCTGCATCCTGCAGTTCACCGGGAAGGGCTATGACGCGATCGCGGAAAGCTCATGACGGCCGCGGGGAAGGATTCCCGGGCGCCCAGGTGCGGGCAACAAGGGGAGGATCCCGACGGCCGGGTCCTGGGAATGGCGAAGCCGAAGCGATAGGCTCTTGAGAAAGGAGCCCGGGGCCCGAAGCCTGCCGGCGGTGCTGGCGGCCGCGTGGATTCTTTTCTGTCCCGCCGCCGCCCAGGAGCCGCCGCGCGAAGCGGGGCGCTTCCGCCGCCCCGACCTGGTCGAGGTGACCGCGCTCGATCCGGGGATCCGTCTCGATCTTCGATACGCCACGTCCGACAACCTCACCGGCAGCCCCCTTTACCCGGTCGCCCGCGCCCTCCTCCAGCGGCCGGTGGCGAAGGCCCTCGTCCGGGCTCATCGGCGCCTGGCGCGCGCCGGCTTGGGCATCGTGGTGTGGGACGCTTACCGCCCCTGGTCGGTCACCAAGCGGCTGTGGGACGCGGCGCCGGCCGAGAAGCGGCAGCCTCAGTTCGTGGCCGATCCGAGCGTCGGCTCGAAGCACAACCGCGGCTGCGCGGTCGATGTGACGCTCTTCGATCGCCAGACGGGAAGGGAAGCCTCGATGCCGAGCGCCTACGACGAGTTCACCGAGCGCGCCCGGGCCGATTACGCCGGCGGAGACCCCGAGTCGCGCCGGCAGCGGGACCTGCTCCGCGCGGCGATGGCGAAGGAGGGTTTCTCGGTCAACGACGCCGAATGGTGGCACTTCAACCACGCATCCTGCGGGAAATACCCGATCCTGAACCTGGATCTCGAGCGAGCCGGGCGGTGAGGCGGGGGCGCTTGCCGCCGCCGCGAGTCCAGGAGCGCCGCAGGCGTCCCGGGGGCCCGCCCACCTCGGTGAATCAAAACCCGGCTGCGTTGCGGATCAGGAGGAGGCGAGCAGGCCCCAGCGGCGGCGGATCCGGACGTCGATGAGCCCGAACAGGAAGCGATCGAGAAGCAGTCCGAAGAGGATCGTGACCACCATGATGCCGAGAACCTGCGAGGCGTCGTTCAGCTCCCTCCCCATGTAGAGCAGGAATCCCAGCCCGACGCTCGACTTGATCAGCTCCGCGGAAACGGCGCCGTGCCAGCCGAGGGTCCAGCCGAGCTTGATGCCGGTCACGATCCGGGGAAGGGCCGCGGGCAGGATGACGCGAAACGGCATGGCGTAGGCGGGAGTTCCGAGAGTCCGCCCGGCGCGGAGGTAGATCCGGGGGATGTGCATGATCCCTTCGGCGGTCGAGATCGCGACCGCGGCGATCGAGCTCATGATGATGACGAAATAGATGCCGCGCTCGCTCAGGCCGAAGACGAGCAGCGAGATCGGCACCCACGCCGCCGAAGGGAGCGTCTGCATCCCGAGGAGCAGCGACTTGAGGCTGCTGTTGACGATCCGGCTCGTCCCCATCAGCACGCCGACGGCGAGGCCGATGGCGGCGGCGATCGAGAAGCCGACCGCCATCCGGTACAAGGTGGCCCGGATGCTCGGCCAGAGCATCCCTTCCCGCCCGAGCTCCCAGAGTCTCTCGCCGACGTTGAAGGGGGAAGGGAAGAGATAGTCGGGCACCAGCCTGATTTCGAAAACCGCCTGCCACGCCAGGAACAGGAACAGGTAGAAGCCGAGGACGATCAGATTCCGTCGCTTCGGTTCGGGAAGCCTCAAGCGTTCCCTCCTTCCTCTTCCTTTTCCTTCAGCAAGGCCGCGATCCTTCCGGCGTGCTCGGCGACCTGTGGATCGTTGATGTCGCGCGGCCGCAGCAGGTCCACGGGAATCTCGGCCTTGATCTCTCCCGGACGTCCGGTGAAGACGATGACCCGATCGCCGAGGCAGGCCGCCTCCCGCGGATCGTGCGTCACCGAGATGATCGTCTTGTTGGTGCGGACCAGGATGTCCTGCAGCTCGCCGTAGAGCTTCGCGCGGACGAGCGCATCGAGGGCGGGAAAGGGCTCGTCGATCAGCAGGATTTTCGGATCGGGCGCCAGGGCCCGCGCCAGCGCGGCCCGTTGTTTCATCCCTCCGGAAAGCTCGTGGATCGACGATCTGGCGAACTCCTCCAGGTGGACGAGACGGAGGAGCTCCATCGCCTTCTCGCGCCGCAGGCGCGGCCGATAGCGGTATCCCGGCTCCCAGATCAAGCCGTACTTCACGTTGTCGATGACCTTCATCCAGGGAAAGAGCGCGTGCTCCTGGAACATCATGAGCCGGTCGTTGCTGGGGCCGGTCACCGCCTGGCCTTCGAGCAGGATCTCACCGGACGTGGGGGACTCGAAGCCGGCGATCAGGTTGAGGAGGGTCGATTTCCCGCATCCGGAGGGGCCGAACAGGACGACCCATTCCCCCTCCCGGATCTCCAGGGTGACCGGCTTCAGCGCTTCGACCGACTGCTGCTCGCTGTCGAACGTCTTGGTCACCTGATGCAAGCGGAGCTTGACCGGGGCGCGGGCCGCGGCGGCGGCGGGTTCCGGGAGGTAGCTGGCGTCAGGGCTCAGGGGCATGCAGCTCGATTCACTCCGTGACGGCGGGCAGGTCGTGTGCCTTGAGAACCTCGTTCAGCGTCGCGAGCGCGAAGATACCCCGCAAATCGGGAGGCTCCTTGAGGAAGCCGATCTTGTGGGCCCCTTCGGCCGACTTGCGCAGCGAGGCGGCGATCGGGTCCCAGGTGAACTCGACGCGGCCCATCGCCTTGGCGATGACGGGATCGGACAGCGCCTTGCCGGTCTCGTTCTTCAGCTCGGCGTTCAGGATTTTCGCGGCCGCCGCCTTGTCGGCGTTGATCTTCTGGGTGACTTCCACCAAGGCCTCCAGAAGGCTCCGGATTATCTTCGGGTTCCGGGCCAGGAAGCTCTGGTTGACTATAAGCAGCGTCGTGACGTACCGGCCGTCGGGCCACAGATCCTTCTCGTCGAGGAACAGGGCGCCGCTGCCTTCAATCTCCAGGCGCGCCAGCCACGGCTCGACCGTCCAGGCGCCGTCGATCTCCTTCTTCTGGAAGAGGGTGAGCTGGTCCGGATTGGCCAGCGGCAGGACCGTCAGCTTTCCTCCCTTCTCCTTGAGCTTGTAGCCGTGGGCATCGAACCAGAGCCGGGCGGCCACGTCCTGGGTGTTCCCCAGCTGCGGGGTGGCGATCGTCTTACCGTTGAAATCCTTTTCCGTCTTGATGCCGGAGTCCTTGCGCAGCACCAAGCCGGCTCCGCCGCTGGCACCGCCAGCGATGACGACGAATTTCTTTCCCCTCGACTTGAGATAGCCGTTGATCGCCGGGCTGGGGCCGACGAAGGTGGCGTCGATCGCGTCGGCGAACAGGGCTTCGATGGCAGTGGGTCCGGCGTTGAAGATGCTCCATTTGATCGGCACGCCGACCTTCTGCTCGAACGTGCCCGTCGACTGCGCGTAGACCGCCTGGGCGTGGGTGATGTTCGGGAAATGTCCCAATCGAAGCTGGCGGGCCTCTTGCGAGAAGCCGGTCCCGGCAGACAGACCGAAAGCGAGGGCGAGAAGACCGATAATAAGCTTTCTTGCCATATTGTCACCTCCTGCTTTTCGCGGCGCGGGTGCACCGCCCCTTCAGCGCAATTACGAGGTCGCCTCGATCCGCAGCGGGCACATGAACTTGACGATGATCCAGCGCGAGAGCAATCCCGCTATTCTCGACCAGCCTGCGGCGGAATTCAAGCCAAGAGTCCCGAATGACATAGTTTAGGAAGCATCTTCAGGCTGGTGACCGGGTTTTCGTCCGTTTAAGCAAGCATCATGCGAGTCGTTTACGGGGCAGGAAAGCTCCGGGCCCGATTGGAGGATCCGACGCACGCCTCCCGGTCGGGGAAGCCTCGAGGCTGGGAAGGGAGTCTCGGAGCCAAGGTTCTTGGCGTGGCGGTCTTCTGGACGGGCATCGGATCGTTCCTCGGGGCTCCCGGCGTGATGGGCGACGCGCTTGCCGGCGGATTGGATCGGTCGCCGGAATCGGCCGCCGGCCGATCGCCGGGCAATCGTCTCTCTTCTGCGCGAGTGTCACGCGCCTTGCAAGCGGGCGCGGCCTGCCTGAGGCGCGATCATGACGGCATCGGATTCCGGGATCCCTACCTCACTTTCGTGTATCGCGGGGAAGCTCTCCCGACTCCTCCGGGATTGCCGCCGCTGACCTATAGGCGCATCGACGCCGATTTCATCCTGGCGCTGCTGGATGGCGAGTCGCCGCCCGGTGGGGCGAGCCTCGATCCTATCCTGGGAGCGGCCGCAGCGGCCCGGCGGACGCTGGAGCGGACGGCGCCCCTCTGGCGAAGCCGTAGACTATCCAACGTCCGCCGTCAGCCGAGCCCGCAAGGGATCGCCCTGGACACCTATTGCATGGTCGGATGGCTCGCGCAGGATCGGGTCATGGCGGAGAACGTCGCCCGGGCGATCGACGGGGACGGCTGGCTTCCGCAGAATCTCTATTCCGAGGAAGAGCGCTTTCGCGCCGACGCCGACGAGTGCTGGTGCCTAAAGCTCCTGGCTTCTCCGTCGGGCCCGGGGCTGGCTGGCGCCTCCTCGGTCCTGGCACGCATCGCAGCGACCTTGCGTCGCGCCGCGACGGGCGAACCGGGAAGCCGGGCGGCGTTCTACGAGGCCTTTCACCTGGGGATGGTCCTCGAGGAAGCGCAGCGCGCAGGCCGCATTCCCGGCGGGGGCGCGGGAAAAGGTGAAGGGGACGCGTACGGCGCGCAGGAATTGAAGCGCGAGGCACGCGAGGCCCTGCGGATCTGGGCGGACCGGCAGGCGGGCGCCTCGAGCCCCGCCCTCGTCGAATGGGCCAACCTGGCGACCTGCGAAATCCTCGACGACGAGACGGGAAAGCAGCTGAGAAGAAGGGCAGTCGAAGTGCTTCTCGAGGCGCAGGGGAAGGACGGGTGTTGGAGGCTTCGGGACGCCGAGCCGGCATCCTACGGATCGAGCTTCCTGACGCTGCGGGCGCTTCTCGGTCTGGCAGCTTCCCGGTCCGGCTTCGAGGCGTCGCGCTCCGGCGCCGCCTCCGGCCCGCCGGCGCCGAAAGCGGCGAGACCGGCCCAATAGAAGGGGTGGTCGAGCGGGCGGCCTCCCGCCCCCGCGATCCGCCCATGGATGAGATCGCGCTGCAGCTCCGCCAGCGCCGCCGCGGGCGAAGAATGGGAGAGGCGCGGATAGAGCGCCGGCAGGATGGAGAGAGCCGATCGATCCTCCATCTCCCAGAGGCTCGCGATGACCGTCCCGGCTCCGGCCGAAAGGAAGGCGCGCGCCAGAGAGGTGCGCTCCTCCCCCGGGGCGTCGCCGCGCGCCGTGCCGCGCTCCACGGCGGTCTCGCAGCCGCTCAGGACGACGAGTGCGGCCCGGATCGGCAGCGCCGCGATCTCTCCCGCTTCGAGGCGTCCATCCTCCCCTTCGCCGGGGGAGAGCGCCAGGTAGGAATGGAGCGGCGAGAGTGGGTCGAGCCTGCCGTGAGCCGCAAGGTGGATCACCTCATAGTCTCCCGCGCTCCTTCGCAACACGGCCTCGCGGGCCGACGCGCCGGTCAGAACGTCCACCCGCGCGGCGGCGAGGCGGGCAATCCGCCGCGCCTCCTCTTCGGCGCCCGGCAGGTTCTCTTCACCCGGGTTGGCCATGGCGAGGATCGCGCCGGCAGGGCCGGCGCGCGAAGCGGCGCGGGAAAAGAGCGACTCCGCCGCGGGCAGAATCGAGACGCTCCAGCGCTCGATCACCGGGCGCTCCCGCCAGAGGAGCGCCCCGAACGGCGCGCCCTGGAGCGGCCCCGCGGGGACGACCAGGAGCTGGTCGGCGCCGAGGAGCTCGGAGGCGACCGGCTCGAGCAGCGTCCGGCCGGCGAGCGCGGCGGCCCGTTTCCACGTCTCAGTAACGGCCGCATCCCCGCGATCCGGCCTTCCCGGATGTCGCAGCGTCTCGAGCGCTCCGGTCCAGGAGGCCGCACGCTTCTCCAGCGAAATCGCCTGGACGCCGAGCGCTTCACGGCGGATTACGAACACCAACAGCTCTTGGTCCGCGACGAAATAGTCGAGCATGAGTTCACGGGCTCGCAGCAGGCGCTGGAGACGATCGAGCGGCGCGACCGGCTCCGGCTGGAGCCGGGAGCCGGAATGAAGGGAAGCGGGAGACGAGAGCGCGGAGCGTGAGGCGACGTCCTCGGGGAGGCCGGATGCGAAATCGGGGAGCGTAAGACGCTCGGCGAAGGTGCGCGCCTTGGCCGCCCGGGCGACCCGATAGGCTTCCTCCACCTCTCCCCGGCGGAGGCTGAGCCGGACGAGGGAGCGATAGGGCGCGATTCGATCTTCGAGGACCGCGGCGCGCCACGGGAGGGGCCGCACGCTGCTACGGAGCCGCTCCACTTCGGACACGGAGCGTTCGTACGATCGGCGAGCCGAGTCGAGATCTCCCGTGCTTTCCGCGACGCGCCCTTCGAGATGCAGGATCTTCCAGTCGAATTCGACGTTCGGCCGCCCCTGGGAGAGTCGGCGAATCCGCCCCAAAGCGGCGCGCGCCCCGGCGGGGCTCCCTCCCTGAAGCAGAGCCTCCGCCTCGACGACATGGGCATAGGCGATGCCATGCAGATCGTTCTCGGGCTCGAAGACCCGCGACGCCTCCTGGACCAGCTCCACCGCTCTTGCACGATGGCCGGAAGCCAGCTCCAAGGCGGCGAGGTCGGTCATCGCCTCGGCCCGCTCCGCCGGTCTCGGGGTGTCGCGCAGCGCCTTCAGCGCCGCCTCGAGCGCCTCCCTGCCAGCGGCCGGCTCGCCGAGCTGGAAGCGGATCAGTCCCAGGACCTGGAGCACCATCGCCTCCCCGCGGCGATCTCCGGCTCCGCGATAGAGACGGGAAGCGCTCTCCAGCTCCGAGATTCCGCGGCGCGGCTCCCCCAGGAGAGAGAGGATCTGTCCTAGGTTCATCCGGTAGAGAGCCTCGTGGCCGGGCTCCGAAGCCGTCGCGACGTAGCGGATTGCCTGCGTGAGCTCCGACACCGTCTCTTCGTAGCGGCCGATGTAGAAGAGTGCCGCCGCGCGCTCTCCATGGATCCGTCCGAGCAGGGAGGGATCTTCGGCATTTTGGAGAGCCGCCTGCGCCGCGTCCAGGTGCGTCAGACCCGGCTCGTAGTGTCCTTGCTCGTTCTCGAGGTGCGCCGCGGCCATCTCCACCCGGGCGCGGGTCAGGATCGAATTGGTCTGACCGGCGGCGGCCCGGCAGCGCTCGAGGCTTCTCCGCGCGCCTTGAAAATCACGCTGTGCGATCTGCGATTCGGTGAGACTCAGCCACGCCTGGGCCTCTTCCTTCCAGAGGCCGGCTTTGCGGGCGATTTCAGCCCCCCTCCGGTGACTCTCGTCTCCCCGGCGCCTTTCTCCCTTGCGAGAGTAGAGGACCCCGAGGTTCTGCCAGGCGAGGGACTCGATTTGTGCGTCTCCCAGGGCGCGGCCCGCCTGGGCGGCTCTTTGGGAGTGGTCGATTGCGGCTTCGGTCTGCCCCAGATTTTGTTCGAGGTTCGCCAGGTTCAGCAGGATTGCCGCCTGGTCATCGCGCAGCCCGAGAGTCTGGGCGACCTCCAGCGCTCCTTGGAGCGCGGTCCGCGCTTCCGGCATCTGTCCGCGACCTGAGTAGACGAGCGAGCGGTTGCTCTCGATCGCCGCCAACAGCGCGAGATCACCCGACTTCCGCACCGCGTCCTTGGCTTCTCCGAGACGGGTGAGGGCTGTCGCGTAATCTCCCTCCTGGGCGGCCATCCCCCCCAGGTTCGAGAGACATCGCGCCTCCTCCCGCAGGTCCCCGAGACGGCGGAAGATCGGAAGCGCCTTCGCGAAACCCGCAATCGCCTGGGGAAACCTTCCTGCCATCGCCTCCTTCTTGCCGGCGTTCTTCACACCGAGCGCGGCGTTTCGCTCCGCTCGCTGGGCCGGCGTCCAGGCGCGGAAGGTCCGGATCCGCTGCCGCAGGGATTCGTCCCGGAAGGCGGCCGCGTAAGCCTCCGACAAGGCGTCTTCGAGCCGCCGGCTCGCGGCGTCGCCTTGATTGAGGAGACGGTCGACCGCCTCGTAGGTCCCGGCGCGATCGGCCGCCACCAGGCGGGAAATCGATCGGATGTCCGAGGAGTCGAGAAGCGCCCGCGTCTTCTCGATGAGGGCCGGGGCGTCGTCTTCGCCGGTGAAGCCGGCCGTGACGGTAGCCAGGAATATCGCGACGATCGCCGCGCCCAGTCCCGCCGCGGCCCGCAGCGCGGGGGGGATCCTCATCAGCGCGCCTCGAAGGCGATGGGCCGGCTCTCGGCCAGGACTCGATCCAGCGCCAGTGCGCGGATCCGCCAAATCAGGGTTCCGGGCCGAGGCCCCGGGACGCCGGAGGGCCAGTGCGCGGAGGACGTGCCCGCGGGAACGGTGAAGCTGGCGAGATTCTCCCCATACGCGCTGTGGACGTCGATGACGTAACGATCGGCTCCGCGGACCCTCGACCAGCGGAAAACGATCGCTCCCGCGGGCGCCGTGGACCCGGCCGAAGGGACGAGGTCCTCGAAACCGCCCGCGCCGCCGCCGCGATAGGTTGCGGCCCCGCGCGGCGGCGTCGAGGGAGAGAGATAGGCGGCAAGCGCGGCCACGATCAGCAGAGAAGCGGCCAGGCCGGCGGCCCGGGGAGGCGTGAGCCATCGCCGCGCCGGGCTTCCCGGGTCTCCCGCCTGCTTCGCCCGGGCGATGAACTCGCGGGGCGCGGCCTCCCCCGCCGACCCGGCGGATCGCAGCAGCGCGATGCCGGCGCGGCACGCGTCGCAGCGGGCGAGATGCGACTCGAAGGTCCGCAGGGCATCCGGCGGAAGCCTTCCTTCGAGATAGACGGCGGTGGTCAGCTCGTCGGGATGATCTTCCTGAACACGCGTCTCCTTCACGGCCTTCTCCTCGCTCATGACGGCCAGAAGGACGCGGCGTGGGCCGATTCGAGATCGAGAGGGGCGATGCCGGAGCCCGCCAGCCGATCGCGGAGGCTCCCGAGGGCGTCACGGACGAGCGCTTCGGCCTCCTCCGGCGAGACGGCGAAGAACTCGGCGATCTCCGCGTGGCTCATTCCGTCGCGGAACTTCAGCGCCAGAGCGAGCCGCAGGCGGGGCTCCATCTCCTCCATCGCCTCGCCGAGGATCCTCCACGCCTCCTCGCCTCGCAGCGCCGACTCCGGATCGCCGTTCCGGCTCCGCAGCGGCAGGGGATGATCCGGGTCGCCGGCCGACTCCCGCACCGGGTCGATCGAAAGGGAGCCCTGCCGGGAGGCGAGGCGGGCGAGAAGCTTCCAGCGCTGGTTCGGGGACAGCGTCGCGGTGATTCTCGCCGAGCGCTCCTCCGCCTCGGCCGAGCCCAGCGTGATGCCGTGCCGTCCCTTCAGAAGTCCGCGGGCCTCCTCCACCTGCCGTCCCTCGCGAAGGATGTATTCGAAGAGCAGGCGATCGGTCTCGTCCATGGCCGCCACCTTGCCGAAGGGCCGGTACCGTCCCTCCCGGGCCCGGACGAAGTCGACGCCGATGTTCTTCGCCACCACGGCGAGATAGGTCGAGAAGCGGCAGGGCGCCCCGGGGCGCTCGCGAAAGACGCGGATCCGCTTCAGGTCATCCTCCTTGAGGCGCGAGCAGATCAGGAGGAAGAGGTCCATTCGATCGTCGTAGCCGTCGGCGAAGAGGCACGCGACGCGGAAGAGCACGCCGGCAAAAGCTTCCAGGAACTCCTCCCACGAGCCCGGCTCGCGCCGGGCGACGCGGGACAGGATCTCCCGTTCCGCCTGCTCGTCCATGATTCGCGCCATCCCGGCCGGGCGGCCGACGGCGGCCGGAGAGCCGTCGTCGCGCGCGGCGTCCTGAAGGGGGGGGGACGAAGAACCACCCTATCAGAATATACCCGGGGAGAGCGGGAAGTCTCGCCGATTTCGTCGGACAAAGAAAACCCCGGCCGGGGTCCGTCGGAAGGCCGGCCGGGGCGCGCAATGGACCGCGTCGAGCCTCTCTAGTACTTGACCTTGATAAAAATCGGCGAGCCACCTCCGCCGGGAGAGCATCCTTCGTTCACCGATCCGTTGCAATTGTCGTCGATCGAAGTGGCGCAATCCTCGGCGCGCCCGGGATTCACCGCGCGGTCGGCGTCATTGCAGTCTCCGGCGCATGTCGTGTAACCGTCGCCGTCGGCATCGACGCAATAGCGGTCGACCCGGATCTTGTCGAGGCGCGCGCCGAGCTCCAGCGGCCGGAAGCGGATCGTGTAGGTTCCGGCGGCGAGGTGGTAGACGATCGGATTCAGGTTCTGCGTCGGGGAGACCGACGCATTATAGTGCCCGACCTGCGTCCAGCCGAAGCTCCCGCCGCCGTAGTTCGGCACCGCCTTGTCGAACTGGAAGCTCGCATTCGTCCCGAAGCCGAAATTGACGCCTGCTCCGGCCGGATCGGTGAGGGTCACCAGGAACGAGTTGTCGGACGAGCCCGAGGCGTAGACGCGGCTCCAGATCACGTAATCTCCGGCCAAGCCAATCGCGATCCGGTATTCGGCCGAGGCCTGGGAGGGATTGGAGCTGCCGGCCGGGACCGAGACGTAGGTGTCCGGGCCGCTGGTGGCCGCCTTCATGGGGAGGATCAGGGCTCCCGCCTCCGCCTCGAAATCCTGGCCTGTTCCGAAGACGGGAATCCCGCCGCCGGGCACGTGCTGAATCAGGTTCGAGCCGCTGAAGACTCCGCCGCCCGCGGGGTAATGGGTCAGCCGGACCTCCAGCGAGGCATTCGCCGGATCGGGAAGCATCGTGAAGTCGTACTTCAGGACGCCGCTGCCGATCGCCTCCCACGCCGTGGACGTTCCATCGGTCCGGTTCCAGCGGCGATCCATCGAGACGTTGGGCGCGGGACCGTACCATCCCATGCGATCGTCGATCTTGCAGGTTCCCGAATCGTAGCTCTTCAGCTCCGAGGGACAGAGGAGCGGACGGTTGTCGACCAGGGTGTCGCCGTCGTTGTCGACACCGTCGAGGTGCTCGGGCGAGTAGGGGAATCTCCGGGCGTTGGCGTCGTCGAAATCGAGCCCCGTCCTCTCCGTGGTCGCGAAGCCGTCCAGGTCGAGATCGGCGTTCTCCAGCCGGTACCAGACGGAGACGGTCCCGGTGTCGTGGAAGAACCCTGCCGTTTCGCTGTGGAAGCAGGTGGTCGCGCGGCCCTGGACGTCGAACCCCGACCAGCCGACCTGCGGGAAGACCTGGCGCGGCTTGACGATGCGGACCTGCAGGTTGCGGGTCGGGTAGTTGGCGAGAAGCGAGGGGGTCGCCCGGAACTGGATCGCGAAGTCGTAGTAGGGGTAGCCGCGGAAGGAGACGACCTTGGCGCCGGCCGTTGGATCCGCGAGGAGGTCGGCCAGGGTCATCCAGCTCAGCCCGCCGAACTTGATCTGGAGCCCATAGAAGTCGGCGTTGGGGACGGTGATGCTGTGGTTCCGCGAGTCGTATTGGACGCGATGGCCGTAATAAGTGGACTTGTAGATCATCTTGCCGCACGCGGCGACGGTTCCGGCGGATTGCGAATAGGCCTGCTCGATTTGGAACGCGCCCTGGACGTTGAGCTGCACCAGGTCGTTCGTGTTGACGGCGGTCGCCACCACCATCTCGGAGGGCCCCGTGCCGTCGTTCGCTACGGCGAAGGAAGGCTGGACGTCGGCCGGCCTAGCGTCCTCGCGGTAGTCGTTCGCGGTGACGTAGTAGAAGTAGATCTTGTCCTCGGGAAAGATGAAGGTGTTCTCCATGTCCAGCGTGGTCAGCGGCTGCGTGGCGTACCGGAATCCGACCACCCAGCGGCCGTACTCGGCCTGCTGCGCCGGGGTGAGGTCGTCGAAATCCTGGTCGGCCCACTTGTTGGCGCGATGGTTGATCCGCGTGACGATCAGCGTGTTGTCGGGCATCCGGCCGAAGTCGACGTTCGCGGCTCCCACGTAGGTCGTGAGCATGTCGCGGGCCGTCAGGCACGCGGAGCCCGCCTGATAGACGGAGACCTGCCCGTACTGCCGCGGCGTGGTATCCCCATAGATGATGGAGATCCGGGCGTTCCGGCCGTTGATCCGGGAGATCAGCGCCCCCACGTCGGCCCCGCTGGCATGGTCCGTGACCGTGTACCCGCCCGCCAGCTCGAAATCGTAGACCCACCCCTCGGCCAGGGAATTCAACATGTCGTTGGTGTTCACGCCCACGAGCTGGGCGGGCCGGGAGACGAAGTTGTTGTTTTCGCCCCACCCCAGCGTGAGGGTGTCGGGAATCGTGATGTCGGCGATGACGTGCTTCACTCCGGTGAAGGGGCTGAAGGCGACGACCAGGATCGTGAAGTTGGTGACGTCGATGGTGATCGGATAGTCGGAGACGTTCATCAGGCGGAACGAGCCCGTCACCTTCCCGTCGTTCTCGCCGACGGTGACGATGTTGTTCTCCTTGAGCGTCCGGAGGTTCGAGAATCGCGTCTCGATGTCGCGCGTCGTCTCGCGCGTCCAGGCGTAATTGCGGTTCCGCTGCGTCTCGAAGACGACGTTCACGTCGCTCAGCGAGAAGAAGGGCTTCTTGAGCTTGAGGCCGAAGCCCAGCTTGATCCCTCCGGGGGTGCTGAACTTGCTGATGATCTCGAGCGCTTCCTTCACCGCGGTCTTGATCTGGACGTTGTCCTGGTGGAAGCTCTGGATCTCGGTCAGGATTTCGGTGCTGTTGTTGTAGTGGTAGGTGATCGAGGGCTCGATCTTGGTGTCGAACTCGGCGGTGATCCGCGCGCGATCCGCCACGTACGCGCCCGAGCGCTCCGGCCGATCGTCGGTGGGGACGGTCGCGTCGGTGAAGCCGTCCCCGTCGAAGTCGCCGTCCAGAGGAGGAGTGCACATGACGTTGGTCGATTCCAGGCCGGCGATCCCCTGCGTCCTCCAGCGGCTCGGAGGGAGGGAGAGGGGCGTCGGCATCACGGGCCCGGATCCCGAGGCGCCCGAGCGCTCCTCGTTCAGAGCCTCGACATACTCGTCATAGGGGATGGCCTTCTTGAAGACCCTCTTGATCTCCGTCTCTCCCGTGGGGAGCTTCTCGGTGGTGACGCGGTAAGCCCTCTGGGCCAAGCTGAGGCGCGGCGGCTTGGCGCGGGTCTCGGCGCGCGGCCGGGCGGCGACGAAGCCGAGCGCCAGCAGGATCAATGCGAGGAACGCGGCCGGGTAGATCGCACTCCGGTGAACTCTCATCTTTCCCCTCCCTGGGGGCCGGCGCACTCCGGCGCGGGAGCCGGTCCGGAGGCGCGGCCTGTTTGCTCTCGCCGGAGGATCAACGGACAAAAAACGCCGCTGCGCCTCTCGGCGGCCCTCCCGGGGGAGGGCTCGGCCGGCGACGAAGGGGAGTCGGGAGAGGAGATTCAAGGATCGTTTCAATGCGCTGAGGGGAGGATTTCATGGGCATCGCCAAGACGTCAGCGTGGTGCTGCCTGCTCGGCCTGCTTGCCGGATGGGCTCTGGCGGTTGCCGCCGCGCCGGCTCCTGAAAGGAAAGGATTCGCCCGCCGCCGCGATCCAGGGCGCCGAGACGACGCTCCCGAAGCTCCTGGCCGAGGTTCACCAGCTGCGGGTGGTGCTGCAGCGCGCGACGCTCGCCAACACCCGGTTCCAGATGGCGATCGAGCGGATGAGGATCCAGCAGGCGCACGTCCGCTCGGAGCTGGCCAATCTGGAGGATGCGAAAGCGGGCACGATCGACCGCCCGAAGGACCGCCGAGGAGCACTCGAAGCTCGAGACCGGGCCGGAGCAGCACAGCCTCGAGGAGGAAGCCAAACGGATCAAGCAGGCGGTGGCCTCCATCGAGCGTGAGCTTCAGGGACGGCGCGGCCGCGAGGCGGAGCTGATCGCGCGCCTGCAGCAGGAAGAAAATCGGCTCGAGGACCCGGATCACCAGCTCGACGCGCTGACCGCTGAAGGATCAATCCTCCGTCCGGTGATGGCGCCCTCAATAGGACAGGAGCGCGGGTGCGCCGTTCGAAGAGGGGCCGCCGCAGCGGGGCGGCGCGTCCGGGCCGTCCGCCGACAGGAGATTGGCGCGGGAGAGCCTCTCCGGAAGATCGGCGATGCCGAACGCCGCCAGCGCCACCACCAACGCCGAGTGCTGGATCGCCTCCAGATCGAGCGCGTCCAACGTGTCGAACTCGGTGTGGTGCGTGCGTGCATAGTCGGCCCGGCCCTCCTGCTCGAAGATGAAGGCCGGCACGCCGGCGCGCAGGAAGACCGTGTGGTCGCTGGCGCAGCCGCCCGCGCCCGCGTTCGGGGCTTGCCGCGCGCAGGCCGACGAGCCGCAGGGAGCTTTCCCTAAGCCCGGCGCCTCGGAGCACGAGGGGCCGGGAGGGGCGTCGGCCCGCGGCGCCGTCGCGCACGAGGCTTTCGAAGCCTTGGTGCAGGATGGCTCGGGGGGCCGCGCGCCCGCGCGTTCGCTCGCGCCGGAGTCGCCCGCCGGGCGGCAGGAAGAGCCGGTCTCGCGGGAGTGGGTGGCGCCGTCGCTGCAGCAGTCCGACGGGAGCGCGAATGAAGCGACGGTGGTCAACGTGAAGCTCCGCGAGGCGTCGAGGCGGGACAGCACGGCAAGGGCCTCGGAGAGATCGGGGCGCATCGCCTCCGTGGCGACGAGCCCGGAGATCGGGTTGGTTCCGGCATCCATGTTGAGAAAGGCCGAGGTCTTCGCGAGCACCTCGGGGTGGCTCTCCACGTACGCCTTCGCCCCCAACAGCCCCTGCTCCTCGCCCGTGAAGAGGATGAAGCGGATCGTCCGCGCCGGCCTCACGCCCGAAGCCCGCAACGACCGGGCGGCCTCGAGGATCGCCGCGCACCCCGCGGCATTGTCGGTCGCGCCTTGGGCGAAGTCCCAGGAATCCAGGTGCGCCCCGACGAGCACCAGCTCGTCGGACTTGGCGCTGCCGCGAATCTCGCCCACCACGTTGTGCACCGCCAGCGCCCGCGGCCCCGGCCGCTTGGCGAAGCCCTTGCCCGCCTGGTAGACGCCCCACTTCTCGAGGCGGACGTTCTCCAGACCCATCCGCTCGAATTCGTCGCGCGCCCAACGCTCGGCGATCGCCAGGTTCTTCGTGCCGGTGAGCCGCGGCCCGATCTCGCCCGCCAGATGCCGCGCGAAGGTCCCCGCGCTGGCGCCGCCCCGGGCGGCGGCCACGATGCGCTCCCTATCCGCCGCCGGCGCCATGCCTCCCGAAGCTTCGAGCCGATTCGCCGCGCCGGCGACCAGGAGCAGCAGTGCCGTCGCCAGTTCCATCCTTCTCCGCATCGGTCCTCCTTGTCTCGTCGAGTCGTTGATCGGCCAACCCTCCGGAACCGCTGGGACGAGCTTCCCCGCCGCCGACTCATGCGTCGGATGCGCGCCCCACGATGAGGGGAAAGTGCTGTTATTTACGGGGTTTCGTCGCCCGCACGAAAGCGCTCATGAACGCGCCGTCAAGCCGCGCGAGGGTTTCCGGATCGGGCGCCGCCTTGGCCGTGATCGCTTTGGCGTCCCGCGCGGTGTAGACGCGCGTCGGCACGACCTCGACGTCCTCGAAGCCCGCCTGGCGCAGAAGATCGCGATACGTCCACTCCTCCAAGGCGCCGGCGACGCAACCGGCCCACAGCTCCGCGTTGCGGCGTATCTCGGCCGGGACCGGGCGGCGCACGACGATGTCGCTGACCGCGAAGCGGCCTCCGGGCTTGAGGACGCGGAAGGCTTCTTTCAGGACGCGGCCCTTGTCCGCCGAGAGGTTGATCACGCAGTTGGAGAGGACGACGTCGACCGACGAGTCGGGCAGCGGCAGCGCCTCGATCTCCCCCTTGAGGAACTCGACGTTGTCGACTCCCGCCTGGCGCTGGTTCTCGCGGGCCAGCTCCAGCATCTCGTCGGTCATGTCGAGCCCGTAGGCCTTGCCGCTCCGGCCGACGCGGCGCGCGGAAAGGAGAACGTCGATGCCCCCGCCGGAGCCGAGGTCGAGCACGGTCTCGCCTTCGCGCAATTCGGCGAGCAGCGCCGGATTCCCGCAGCCCAGGGAAGCGCGGACGGCTTCCTCCGGCAGGTCCTGCAGCTCCGCCGCCTCATAAAGGCCCGAGGTGATGGGGTCGCCGGCGCCGCAGGAGGCGCCGCAGCAGGCGCTCTTGCCGGCGCGGGCCTCGCGCGCCGCGCGCGCGTAGTGGTCGCGCACTGCCTCGCGCAGGCCGCCGGCGGCAGTCAGGGGCGCGGCGGACCGCTCGCTCTCGTAGCGCATGAGCACCGCGCTGGACGGGCACAGGTCGGTGAACTGGCTGCTGGCCCGAATCTCGGGCGGCGCGGCGTCGCGATCCAGGCTCCTGAACCCATGGCGCGAAAAATAGCGCTCGGCGTTCATGGTGAGGAGGTAGAGCGATTCGATGCCGTGCCGGCGGGACCAGGCGATCCGCTCGCCCACCAGCGCCGCGCCCAGCCCCGAGCGCCGCATCGACGGGGCGACCGCGACCGAGCGGAGGAGGCCCAGCCGGCCGTGCCGCTCCACTCCGGCCACGCCGACCAGATCGCCCTCCCTCTCGGCGACCACGTAGCGCTCGTCCAACTGATCGGCGAGCCCCTCCGCCGGAAGGTCACAGCTCCTCATGAGCGCCCGCGCCGCCTCCAGGTCCTCGGCGCGCGCCGTCCGCAGAGCCCACGATGCCGGGGATTGCTCCGCGCGCTTCAGCCACTTCGCCGTCATGATCCCACCTCGCTGAATGTAGATGTTAGTAACAACAGTGTGGTCGAAAAAAATCACTCCCCGTCGGGGGCGCAGCAGGAGGCGTTGCGCCCGATGCGCGCCGCGGCCACCCGGGCCAGATCCCGCACCACGCCGATGGCCGCGCGCCGCACCTCCGGCTCCAGGTTGGCGATGACGCCGCGCTCCTCGGCGAGCAGCTCACGCTCGATCCGATCGTGCAGGACGCGACCTTTCGCCGTGAGATCGATGAGGATGGCGCGGGCATCCTGCGGGTGCGACGAGCGGCGCACGTAGCCCTTGCGCTCCAGCGTCTCGATCACGCGGCTTGCGGTGCTCTTGTCGAGCAGCAAATCCCTGGCCAGCGCCCCGAGGGTCATGGAGCCGCCGCGCGTGAGCGTCTGGAGGGCGTAGCATTGGGTCACCGACACGTCGTGGCAGCAGATCACGTTCCGGTCGCGGAACTGATAAAGGCGGACGAGGTCGGTGAGCGCGGCGTACAGGTCGCGCGTGTCCCGATCCAGCGCCGGGTCGCGAGCCAGACTTGCAGGGGCGGTCGGCATGAAGCCTCTCCGATAGTTGTCGCTGACAACATTACGGCCAAGGAAGCGGGGCGTCAAGTCCTTTTTTTGGCGAATCCGCCGGGCGCCCGCGGGCGTAGGCTCGTCTCTGCGTATCAAGGCTTGAGGTTCCAGAACAGGTCCATGGCCCAGAAGGAAAAGGGCTCAAGACGCCGGGCGTTTCTCATTCCGAGGAGACACCATGAAAGCGATCGGTTTGTTGCTGGGGCTGATTCTCCCCGTGGCGACCCAAGGACCGTCGTCCGAGTCCGGGGTGGAGTGGCCGTTCAAGTCCGCCTCGGGGGCTTTTTTCGCGCTTTCGGTCGCCGATTTGCGGGCCAGCTCCCGGTGGTACTCGGAGATGCTGGGCCTCAGAATCGTGACGGAGACCCCGAAGCAGGACAAGGCGGCTGTCGTAGTCCTCGGGGGGGAGGACTCCCCGTCGAGCTGATGCAGCTCGACGGGGCTTTGCCGTCGAGCAAGGTGTCGCCGAGCCTGCCAGGAGCGCAATCGGTTCACGGCATCTTCAAAGCCGGGCTGTTCGTGGAAGATTTCGAGGGCACCCTCGCAAAGCTCAGGTCACGAGGCGTTCGAAATCGCCTACGGGCCGTTCCCGGCGCGCGGCAACCAGCGAGCGAACGTCGTCGTTCGGGACAACTCGGGGAACCTGCTCCAGTTCTTTGGCAGGTAGGTGCGGGTCGTCGCGGGGTTTGGCTAGGGTTGTGTCTCAGAAATTGACGTTAACATCGAGGCCGTCGAGGCGCCCGGATTGCAAGGCGCGCCGAAGTGCCGCGTACCCATGTGGTACGCAAGCAAGGCGCAACGCAGCAAGCCGGGATGGACCGACGGCCGAATGTAACGGGATTTCGGAGACGCGACCCTAGACCGAGAACTCCTCCGGCTTCCAGGCAAGGCCGAGCTCGGCCGGGGAGGCGATGTAGCCGAGCAGTGCCGAAGCGGCGACCACCTGAGGGGAGGCGAGGTACCCTTCGCCTCCGACCCCCATGCGATTCTGCCAGTTGCGATTGAAGGAGGTGACGGCGCGCTCGCCGGGGCGGAGGGCGTCCGGCCCCTGGCCGAAGCAGGGACCGCACCACGACTCCCGAATTTTTCCACCGACGCTCCGGAAGACGGAGGCGATCGATTCGCCGGCCAGGCGCGGGTCGGGGTTCTCGATCCGCTTTCTGACCAGGCCGCTCCCGGGAAAGATCACGAACTCGGCGTCGGGCGCGATCTGGACGGCTCCCGTCTGCCGCGCGGCGCGGATGACGAGCGCCGCCCCCAGGAGATCCTCGTAGCCGCCGTTGGTGCAGGAGCCGATGAACGCCTTGTCGAACCGGATGCGCTCGCGCGCCACCTCGTCGGCGGGATAGGCGTTGCCGGGGCTGTAGGGTTTGGCGACCATCGGGACGACCCCGGACAGATCGAGGGTCTCGTCGATTTCGTACCGGGCGTCGTCCCCGGGGCGCACGGGCGGGTAGGGAAGCTCGATCCCCCGTTCCCGGAACCAGGCGGTCGTGATCCCGTCCGGCGAGAAAATCCCGTTCTGCGCCTCCGCCTCGGCCATCATGTTGGCGATGGTGTTGCGGTACGGGATCGGCAGCTGGCCGTTGCGATCCACGAATTCGACGCCCATGCCGCGGGACTGCGGAGCGCCCCAACGCCTAAGCAGCTCGAGAACGACGTCTTTCCCGTTGACCCACGGTTGGAGGCGGCCGCTGAAGACGACGCGCCGCTGGGGCGCGAGGGTGAAATAGATCGATCCGGTGGCCCAGCCGTAACCGAGCGTCGTGCTCCCGACGCCGATCCCCACGGCCCCATAAGCGCCGTAGGCGCGGCTGTGCGAGTCGGCCCCCGGATAGAAGCCTCCGGGGACGATCAAGCCCTGCTCCGGAAAATAGAAGTGGAAAATCCCGTCTCCCGGAGTGGCGAAGTAGGGCGGCTCGATCCCGTGAAGCTTCGCGAACTCCCGGGAGATCGAGGTCTGCCTCTCATCGGCCTCCTTCCCGGTGAACACGAAATGATCGCTCGCGAAGGCGGCCTGCCGCGGGTCGATCGCGTCGCCCCCCGTGATCCGGTTGAAGGTGTAGATGGCGAACGGCCCCGTGCCGTCGGAAGCGGGGAGGAGATCGGCGTAGAGCCGCAGGGTCTCCCGCGGCGCGACCTTGGCGCGCCGGTCGACGCGGTGCGCCCAGACGATCTGCTCCGTCGTCGTCATCCGGCGCCCCGTCTCCGGATCGGGAAACTCCACGCTCGGGACGGTCCGGAGCGATTCGAGAAAGTCCCGGCGCCCCACGGTGAAGATCCCGCCGCCGCGCCGGATCTCCTCCTCCCGATCGGTCAAGGGCGCCACCCGGTACGTCCTGCCCCGCGTCACGTTCCGCAGCTCGCGGGTCTCGGTGTCGAACGAGAATTCGTCGCCGTCCCGCGCCTCCTCCACCGCCTCACGGCTCTGGACGACGTGCAGGCCGAGGTTCAAGGCGTTCTTCCGGAAGATGTCCCCCATATTCTCGCCGCAGACGATCACCAGCTCGCGCCCGGCCTCTTCCGCCACCCCCTTCAGGCCCGCCGGCGACATCTCCCGCGAGGAGCCAATCGCGAAGCGGTCGCCGGCGATGAGAAACGTCTCCCCCCGGCGGACGCGCTCGCGGAAATCGGGCATCAGGTGCCGGAAGGATCCCGCCTTCCATCGCGCGTCCAGCGTCTCGAGACTCTCCGAGACGCAATCGGCGGAGGGCGTGATTTGGTCGGTGTCGATGGCGTCGCGCTTCATTCCCGGGCGGGCCGGATCCCAGAAAATGAGAGCTTTCCCGGTGACCCGGCGCCGCGGATCGGCGGCGGCAGCCTGCCCCGCAGACGCCGAGGCGATCGCCTCGGCGGTCATCCCGGGTTTGAAGCGAGGAGGTCGGATCGGCGTCACTTCAGTCTCCCTAACGTCACAATCATCTTATCAGAGGCCGGGCGGCCGCGATGGGCGGGGGTGCATCGAGCGGGGAGCGGTGGTAGAGTAATCTTCGCCCCGGCGCCCGGCCGCGGGCGGAGACGGCGCTGATGCAGAGCTTCCGAGTCGGGAAGATCCTCGGCATACCCGTCGGGGTGAATGCCTCCTGGTTCATCATCTTCATCCTGATCACCCTGTCGCTCACCACCCAGTACGCCTACCTCCATCCCGCCTGGACGGGCCCGCAGCACTTCGGCTTCGGCATCGTGACGAGCCTGCTGTTCTTCGGCTCGGTGCTGCTGCACGAGGTGGGGCACTGCGTCGTGGCGCTCCATTTCGGCATTCCGGTCAAGTCGATCACGCTGTTCATCTTCGGCGGCGTCGCCCAGATCACGCGCGAGCCGGAGCGGCCCGCCCAGGAGTTCCAGATCGCGGCGGCCGGCCCGGCGGTGAGCGCCGCCCTCGGACTCTTCTTCTACACCATCTACTTCCTGACGCGGGACGACTTCGAAGGGGTGGCCTTTCTCGGGCAGTGGCTCGGGACGATCAACCTGTATCTGGCCCTGTTCAACCTGATCCCCGGGATGCCGCTCGACGGGGGACGGGTGTTCCGGGCGCTGGTCTGGAGGTTCACCGGGAGCTTCGAGCGGGCCACGGACGTCGCGGTCGCGTCGGGCCAGATGTTCGCCTACGGCATGATCATCTACGGAGGGTGGCGGGCTTTCTACGCCCAGAAGCTGCTGGAAGGCTTGTGGATCGGCTTCATCGGATGGTTCCTCCTCACGGCTGCGCAGACCACCGCCGCGCAGGTGAGCTTCCGGCGGGCGCTCCGGGGCATCCGCGCCGAGGACCTCATGACGCGGGAGTGCCTCGAGGTTCCGGGGTCGCTCAGCGTCGCCGAGCTGGTGGAGCACCACCTCCTGCGCGGCGGGGCGCGATGCGCCCTGATCACTGACGGCGATCGGCTGCGCGGCCTGCTCACGCTCCACGAGATCAAGAAGATCCCGCGCCAGGAATGGGAGACGACCTCGCTGCAGGCGGTGATGGTCCCGGAGGAGAGCCTGAAGAAGGCCGCTCCCGAGACTCCCGTCCATCAGGTCCTGCAGATGATGATCGAAGGGAACATCGGGCAGGTGCCGGTCGTGAAGGACGGCAAGGTGATGGGCGTCGTCGGGCGGGACCGGCTTCTCGCCCTCGTCGAGAACCGGCTGGAGCTGAAGACGTGAGGGCGCCCGGGGCTCGCGGAGGGCGTTCGACCGGGGGTGATAGAATGCCGCGAAGGCTTCCGCTCTCTCTGCTCATCGATCCAGGAGACGACCTGACATGAGTGTTTCCGACGCGCCGCGTCCGCCGACCGCCAGCGAAATCGAGGCGCGCCGGGTCGCCGAAGAGGCCCGGGAAGTGGAATGGCGCAAGCCTTCCTTCCTCAAGGAGCTGTTCCTCGGCAACTTCCGGCTCGACCTGATTCATCCCTTCCCGGACGCCGGGCGCGCCCCGCGCCCGGAATACCAGGAGTTCTACGGGAAAATGGAGCGCTTCCTCCGGGAGAAAGTCGACCCGGATCGGATCGATCGGGAGGGGAAGGTCCCGCCGGAGGTGGTCGAAGGCCTCAAGGCGCTCGGCGCCTTCGGCATGAAGATCCCGAAGGAATACGGCGGCCTGGGCTTCACGCAGGTGGAGTACAGCCGGATCATGCAGATGGTGACCAGCCATGACGGCAACGTCACGGCGCTGCTGTCGGCGCATCAGTCGATCGGCGTGCCGCAGCCGTTGAAGCTCTTCGGGACGCCGGAGCAGAAGAAGAAGTACTTCCCCCGCCTCGCGGCCGGTGCCATCTCCGCCTTCGCGCTCACCGAGCACGACGTGGGATCCGATCCCGCGAAGCTCTCGACCACCGTCCAGAAGACCGAGGACGGGAGCACCTACATCCTGAACGGGGAGAAGCTCTGGTGCACGAACGGGACGGTGGCCGAGCTCCTGGTGGTCATGGCGCGCCATCCCGAGAACCGCAAGATCTCCGCCTTCATCGTGGAGACCGCCTGGCCGGGCGTCGAGATGATCCACCGGTGCGAGTTCATGGGACTCAAGGGGATCGAGAACGGCGTCCTCCGGTTCACGAACGTGCAGGTCCCGCGCGAGAACCTCCTCTGGGAAGAGGGGCGCGGGCTCAAGCTGGCGCTGGTCACGCTGAACACCGGCCGGCTCACCCTGCCGGCCTCGGTGGCGGGCGTGGCCAAGGTCTGCGTCGGGATCTGCCGCGACTGGGCCGGCAAGCGCGTCCAATGGGGGCAGCCGGTCGGCAAGCACGAGGCGATCGCGCAGATTCTCGCCGACATGGCCGCCGCCGCGTTCGCCATGGAGTCGGTCTCCGAGCTCTCCTCCCAGATGGCCGACCGGGGAGGCTACGATATCCGGCTCGAGGCGGCGGTGGCGAAGATGTGGAACACCGAGACGGGATGGGAGGTCGTCGATCGCACGCTCCAGGTCCGCGGGGGGCGCGGATACGAGACGGCCGACTCCTTAAGGGGCCGGGGAGACGAGCCCATCCCGGTGGAACGGATCATGCGGGACTACCGGATCAACCTGATCTTCGAAGGGTCCAGCGAGATCATGCGGCTGTTCATCGCCCGCGAAGCCCTCGATCGGCATCTGGCGGTGGCCGGGACGCTCGTCGATCCGAAGGCCCCGGCCGGCAAGAAGCTCGCGAGCCTTCCCAAGGTTGTCGCCTTCTACGCCGGGTGGTACCCGACCCGCTGGCTGGGGTGGGGGCACTTCCCCCGCTACTCCGAGTTCGGCCGGCTGGCGACGCACGTGCGCTACGTGGATCGCGCGAGCCGCCGGCTGGCGCGCAACCTGTTCCACGCCATGATCGTCTACGGCGCGCGGCTGGAGAAGAAGCAGGCGCTGCTGTTCCGGGCGGTGGACGTGGGCGCGGATCTCTTCGCCATGGCGGCGGCCCTGTCGCGCGCCCGGGCGCTCTCGGCCTCGGGATCGGACGCCGGGCGCGACGCCGAGGTCCTCGCCGATCTCTTCTGCCGCAACGCCCGACGCAGGATCGCGCAGAACTTCCGCGCCATCTGGCGCAACGACGACGCCGCCAAATACCGCGTCTCCCGGGAAGTCCTCGCGGGCCGGTACGGCTGGCTCGAAGAGGGTGCCCTCGCGCCGGACTTCTCCCGTGCGGCGCCGGAAGCGGCCGAGCGAGAGCGCGAAGTCTCTTGAAAGTTTGGCTCGCCTAAATTATTGTTTCCATCCGCCGAACAATGATACACTCCGCCCGATGAGCGACACGGTCGACGACTATCTGAAGGCGATCTACCTGCTTCGTCGGCGCGCGGGGGCCGTGAGCACCTCGGCGATCGCGCGGAAGCTCCGGCTCTCCGAGGCTTCCGTCACCGGGATGGTGCGGAAGCTGGCCGCGAAGAAGCTGCTCCGGCACGTCCCCTACCGGGGCGTCCGGCTGACCGCCGCGGGGGAGGCGCTCGCCTTGCGCATGGTGCGCAAGCACCGGCTCTGGGAGCTGTTCCTCGTCCAGCACCTCAAGTTCGGGTGGGAGGAGGTCCATGAGCACGCCGAGAAGCTGGAGCACGCCACCGACGACGAGCTGGAGCGCCGGCTCTTCGAGCTGCTGGGCCGCCCCTCGCGGGATCCTCACGGCGATCCAATCCCCGGCGACGACGGCGTGATCCGGGACGCCGCCCGGCTGACGCTCGCGGCGATGAAGGCCGGCGATCGCGGCGAAATCCTGCGCTGTCTCGATCAGGACGCGGGGCTCCTGGAGCATCTGCGGCGGATGGGGCTCGAGCCCGGCCGCCGGTTCCGGGTCAGCGGGGTCGAGCCGTACGGCGGCCCGATTCGCCTGGCGGTGGGAAGGAAGACGGTCGAGATCGGCCCCGGCGTGGCCGGGGCCTTGGTCGTCCGCGAGTTTCGGGGGGCGGCGTCATGAGGACGGGCGTCGAGACGCTCCGGCAGCGCTCGCTGGACGAGGTGCACTCCTCCGTCGCCGTCGATCAGCCGAGCACCTGGCGCAGGCTCTTCGCCTTCGCGGGCCCCGCCTATCTGGTCAGCGTCGGCTACATGGATCCGGGGAACTGGGCCACCGACCTGGAAGGGGGGGCGCGCTTCGGCTACGAGCTGTGCTGGGTCCTCCTGATGTCGAATGCCATGGCGGTGCTTCTTCAGACTCTCGCCGCCCGGATGGGGCTGGCCTCGGGGATGGATCTGGCCCAGGCGAGCCGCGCCAGTACCGAAAGACCGGTTGGGTTCGTGCTCTGGATCCTGTGCGAGGTCGCCATCGCCGCTTGCGATCTGGCGGAGGTCTTGGGGACGATCATCGGACTGAACCTTCTCTTTGGCATCCCCATGCTCTGGGGCTGCCTGATTACGCTCTGCGATACCTTCATGCTGCTTGCCATCCAGCGTCTCGGGATCCGCAAGATGGAGGCTTTTATCCTGTTGCTGGTCCTCACCATCGGCGGCTGCTTCCTCCTGGAGATCTTCCTTTCCAACCCGCAATGGGGCCAGGTCTTCAAGGGCTTTATCCCCCGCCTTCAATCCAGCACTCCGTACGTCTTCTCCCATCCGGAGGCGCTGTTCGTGGCCATCGGTATCCTGGGCGCCACGGTGATGCCGCACAACCTCTACCTCCATTCGGCCCTGGTGCAGTCGCGGCGGGTGAAGCGTACCCCCGAGGCAATCCGGAGAGCCTGCCGATACAACCTGGTCGACACCGCGGTGGCGCTGAACGCCGCCCTTTTCGTCAACGCCGCCATCCTGATCGTCGCGGCCGCGACGTTCAACCGGCGGGGCATCGTCGTCACCGAGATCCAGCAGGCCCACGAGCTCCTGACCCCGCTCCTTGGAACCGCCTTCGCCTCCACCGCCTTCGGGATCGCCTTGCTCTGCTCCGGCCAGAGCTCGACGCTCACCGGGACGCTGGCGGGACAGGTGGTCATGGAAGGCTTCCTCCAGATCCGCCTGAAGCCTTGGGTCCGCCGGCTGATCACGCGCTCCATCGCCATCGTCCCGGCAGTCGTCGTCATCCTGATTCACGGCGAGGGGGGCACCTACAAGCTGCTCATCGTCAGCCAGGTCATTCTCAGCCTGCAGCTCCCCTTCGCCATCATCCCGCTGATCCAGGTGACCAGCGATCGCAAGCGCATGGGCGAGTTTGTCAGCCCTCCCTGGGTGAAGATCCTGGCGTGGATCGCCGCCACCATCATCATCGCGCTGAATGCCAAGCTGATTTACGATCTGATCGCCGATTGGGTCGCGCTGCCTCCGCCCGCCTCCACCCTGACCTGGTCCCTGGTCGTCCCCCTGGTCGGTGCGTGCACCCTGCTGCTCGGATGGATCATCCTCAGGCCGTTCCTGCCGGCGAGGAAAGTGGAGGCCGTGCCGGTGATCCTGGAAGCCTCCGAGGTCCTCAGCGGCTTGGTCGCGCCGTCCGTCAAGCGGGCCGGCCTGGCGCTGGATCGGTCGGTGAACGACAAGGGCGTCCTGTCGTACGGGCTCGGCCTGGCGCGGGATCGCGACACGACCCTGATCCTGATCCACGTCGTCGAGGGAGTCGGCGCACAGGTCTACGGGGAGGAAGTGGGGGACCGGGAGACGAGAGAGGCCAGCCGCTATCTCGACTCGATCTGCGCCGATCTGGTCGCCCGCGGCTACAAGGCCCGGACGGTCCTCGGCTACGGCGTCCCGTCGGTCGCGCTGGTGGAGATCGCCAAGGAGTACCACATCGATCTCCTGGTCCTGGGCGGGCACGGCCACCGGCTCTTTGCCGACATGATGAAGGGGCAGACGATCTCCTCGGTCCGCCACGCCGTCACCATTCCCGTCGTCACGATCCGCCAGCCCGGCGGGCCCATCCCTTCAGGAACCCTGCCGCCTCCTTCCTCTTGATCGCCGCGCCCCCAGGCCCGCGCGCCGCCGGTCGGCGAGCGCCGCGCCTCCTGCGCTCCGGCTCGGCCCTGGCTTGACCCAGGCCGAGGGCGAGACATAGAATTCGCTGGCAACGGGGAAAGATTCGCGCTCCAATCCAGCTCCCGGGCGGTGGAAAAAGGAGGAGGAGATGGGGAGAACTCGCGCGACGGGATCGCTCCTGGGTCTGGCTCGCATCGCCGGAGTCGCGATGACCGCGGCCTTCCTCTTCCTACCCCCGGCGTTCGGCGGGGACAAGCCGCGGGTGGGAGTGCTCGGTGACGTGAAGGTGGAGAAGGGAGAAGTCGTTCCCGACGACGTCATCTGCCTCCGGGGGACCGCCACCATCGAAGGGAAGGTGGAGGGGAACGTGATCGTGATCGACGGCAAGCTGAACCTCTCGGGAGAGGCCAAGGACGTGATCGCCGTCCTGTCGGAATCGACCATCTCTCCCGGAGCCTCGGTGCACGGGGATCTCGTCCAGATCCTGGGGACGCTCCAGAAACCTGCCGATTTCACCGTGGGGGGGCAGCGGATCGACATCGGCTCGCACCTGCCACCGAGAATCCAGCACCTCGTCTCGCGCGGCCTGCTTGGGATCCTGATCCTCCTGCGGCTGATCTCCATCATCACGTCGCTCGTCATCGTCTTCCTGCTCGCCCTGCTCGTCCCCGATCGGATCGAGAGGATGTCGCTTTCGGTCCAGCCCCGCTGGCCGGCCTCCCTCGGATTTGGCCTGCTGGCGTCGGTGCTCGTCGGGATGCTGTTCGCCATATTCTTCGTCACGATCATCGGCATTCCGCTGGCCTTCCTCCTCTATCTGGTCGCCAAGGTGCTGTGCCTGATGGGCGTCGCGGCGATCCTCGTGCCCCTCGGCAGGCGGGTCGGCCTGGGCACGGGCCTGATCGGCCCCGAGGCGTCGGTCCTGGCGACGGTGATGGTCGGGTTCTTTCTCGTGGCGCTCGTCCGGTTCGTGCCGGTCCTCGGCGAGCTGGTCTGGCTGGTTCTGTCGGTGATCGGCTTCGGACTGGCCCTGGTGACCAAAGTGGGCTCCACGACCCCGGCCCCGGCCGAGTCCCTCCCCTGATCTGTCCGGGCCGCCGGAGCTTCGAATGACCCCTCCAAGCGTCGGGACGCCGCTACTCTGGCTCGGCTTCACCCTTTTCGTCCTCGTGGCCCTAGTCCTCGACCTCGGCCTCTTCCACCGGCACGCCCACAAGGTCTCGATCCGGGAGGCGCTCGGCTGGTCGGCCGTCTGGACCGCGCTGGCGCTCCTCTTCAATCTCGGCGTGGCGCACTGGTTCGGTCCCCGGAGCGGGCTGGAGTTCCTGACGGGCTACCTCATCGAGCTGGCCCTCAGCGTCGACAATCTCTTTGTCTTCCTGGTGATCTTCTCCTACTTCTCGGTCCCCGATCACCTGCGCCACCGCGTCCTCTTCTGGGGGATCCTCGGCGCGATGGTGATGCGGATCGGCTTCATCCTGGCGGGCGCGGCGCTGCTGTCGGCGTTCCACTGGATCGAGTACGTCTTTGGCGCCTTCCTGGTCTACACCGGCGTGAAGATCCTGCTCCAGAGGGGGGCGGAGGTCCATCCGGATCGGAACGTCGTGTTGAAGCTGGCGCGCCGCATGCTTCCGGTCACCAAGGAGTACCACGGCAGCAAGTTCCTGACGCGGGTCTCGGCCCGGCGCATGGCGACGCCGCTGCTCCTCGTCCTCATCGTCGTGGAGACGACCGACTTGGTCTTCGCGGTCGACTCGATCCCCGCCATCTTCGCGATCACCCGGGATCCCTTCATCGTCTACACGTCGAACATCTTCGCCATCCTGGGGCTGCGCTCGCTCTTCTTCCTGCTGGCGGGGATGATGGATCGGTTCCACTACCTCCCCGTCGGGCTCGGCCTGGTCCTGGCCTTCGTGGGGCTGAAGATGGTGGTCGGGGAGCATTACCCGATCTCGATCGGCCTCTCCCTGGGCGTCGTCGCCGCGCTGCTGGGCGGCTCGGTCCTCGCGTCGCTGGTCTTCCGGCCCCGCTCGTCCCGCCCTTAGCTGTCGATCCCCGAGATTGCCGGGCCGCCCGAGGCCCGTCGGCGCGACGATGCCGGGGGAATGGAAATGGCGTCGAGTCCGTCCCGCCGATTGCGCAGCGCAATCCATCGAGGAACCAATTCGCCGCTCATGGATTGATGGTGCGGGTTGGCTTTCTCAACCTGGGCAATGATGGGGGCCTCCGAACATGGGCGGAATACCTGGCAGGACGCTGAAGGAGCTTTAGTTGAATCTCGGCTTCTGAGCCAGCGCGGCGTTTTGAACGACCCCGTCTCCGTTCGACCATTTGTCCTCGTTCTTTCATCAGCTCCGCGATGTCGACAGTCCTGAGACCGCAACCTTGAGCCAAAATGATTCCATCTATCCTCGTGACAAGCTCAGCAAGGAGGTCATGACGGGCGATCCGAAGAGCCTCATCGACTTGCCCTGCGAGTGCTTCAAGAGATTCCGAGTGTTTCTCCACGATGCCGAGCGCTGGCAAAGAGATGCGATCTGCTTCGCTTGGCTCGAGTTTCAAAACACCACCGCCATACGTTCTGCCGACCCGCTCGCACGAGTAGAGGCTCGCAGAGTTGTAGAAGGCAACGGTGAATGCACGTAGAAGTTTGTTTGGAACTGCAGGCAGGCGAACGGTCAGCAAAGTGTTCGCTGCCACTATTCGCGATTCATTCAAGCAAAGTCTGGGAATGGAATCGCTCATGTATGTGAGAAATGCTTCAGGCACGATCACCCCAGGCACCGAGTACCAAGGCGATCGAACCCGGCACTTGAACCGCTTGTGCAGCCCAAGCCCTTCTCCGTGCCGAGTGTATCGGGACTCCGTTGGAGTAAGCCTTTCCTTGGGCGACCAGAGAAGACACCTCTCGTCGGAGCTCACGAGCCTCTTTGCCTGGGACAGCGTTACAAGAGCCCCCGGCATCTGACGCGCCTTAATCAGGCAAGCACGTAATGAATGTTTAGGGAGAGACCAGGCTTCTGCCTCCGATTGCCTCAACACAAAAAACTCGTTTGCACCACTGACGAAGCCGATGTTCGCCTTCCCGATCAAGGAGAGAGGTTGGAATAGTTGATTCTTTTCCAAGTCTGAAAGACAAGTGGTCGCCCTATTCTCACTGAATCCTGGCGACCACTTGCTTGGCTCGAGCTCAGGACTGAAAGCCTTAGCCCTAACAAGTATCGCTTCGATGGACGAGAGATCCCTGGCATCTTCCGCTTCGGCAAGCAAGAGCCGACCGTTACCTTCGTCACCCTTGTTATCAGCCAGAAGAACTACGACCTCTGCCTGGACTTCTGGAAAAACAGCCTTTCTAAATGAAATAACAGCCACGTACCCGAATTGCTTACGAAGAAACTTCCGAAGCGGGAGAGCATAGGCGGAATGAATCAGTTCGGCTGGCAGGATGAAAGCCAGCCGGCCGCCAGACTTCAGGAAGGAAACCGCGTGAGCCACGAACGGAGCCCAGGATGACGCAAGCCGGGAAAAGTCGATTCCCGCTCGCCGCGCTTGGAGCAGAGCTTGGCTTCGGTGGTTGCCGTTGAAGGTCTGATAGCGTATGTAGGGAGGGTTGCCGATGACGGCGGTCATTGCCTCCATGCCCGTTTTCGAAAACGCGCCAGGCTCCGTCGCAAAAAAACTAAGGGCTCGGAGATCTATTTGTTCAGTTGCCAGCAGTTTCTCAAGTGCTTGGGAAGTGTGTGAGATGGCCGCGAGATTCAAGTCAATGCCGTGCAGCCTCTTGGATGTTTCCCGGGCGCTATTGCCAAGGCTGAGAAAGTGCCTGGCAGCAGACTCAAGAAAGACCCCGTCGCCGCATGATGGATCAAGCACAGCATCAGACTTGCTACGTATCGCCCAAGACACCATGGGCTCCACGATGTCCTTCGGCGAATAGTAGGCTCCCAATCCTTTCCTGGCCCTCTTTTCCGTCGGCCGGCTCGTCAGCACAGTTCTCCCCTTGACGTGCACGATCGACTCTCCAATTTCACGCAGAGGTCTCTGCGGGCTGATATCGCTCGGCCGGTATTCTACCTCTGGACGACGAGAACCAAATGATCATTCTTCAATGAAATCGCTGACCACTCAATTAGTTCTTCACCGGCGGGGCGGGCGGGGCGGGAAGCGTCTTCGGGTTCTTCCGAATCTGCTCCATCAGCACCTCGATGCCCTTCTCCAGCTGCGGATCCCGCCCCTGCATGACGAGATCGTCCCGCTGGTCGACCTCGATGTCGGGATCGACGCCGTGCCCCTCGATCTCCCACGCCCCCGCCAGCCCGTAGTTCCCGAACTCGGGCCGTGTGACGTAACCGCCGTCCAGGAGCGGTGTGTTGCCGCGGATGCCCGTGACGCCTCCCCAGGTCCGGGTGCCGATCAGCGGTCCCAGGCCGTACTTCTTGAAGTAGTAGGGGAAGAGATCGCCGTCGGAAGCGGAGTAGTGGTTGATCAGGCAGACCATCGGTCCGTAGAAGACCTGGGAGGGATAGGTGCCGATGTTCTCGGTGTTCCGGGCGGTCCCGAGACCCGCCAGGACCCGCCGCAGCCGCTCGATGATCAGCTCCGAGACGAACCCTCCGCCGTTGTTGCGCGCGTCGACGATGAGCCCCTGCTTGCGGATCTGCGGATAGTACTGCCGGACGAACTCGTTCAGGCCGTCCCCGCCCATGTTCGGGATGTGGACGTAGGCGATCTTCCCTTGGGTCGCGGCATCCACCTTCCGGCGGTTCCTCTCGATCTGATCGTAGTAGCGGAGATCGGCTTCATCCGAAAGCGGCTTCACGGTCACTTCATGGGACCCGTCTCCCGACGGCTTCGAGGCTAGGGTGAGCGTCACCGTGCCGCCGGCCTTCCCCTGGAGCAGGTCGTCGGGAACCTGCGGAGCCTTCAGGTCGGCGCCGTCGATCGCCAGCAGGTAGGAGCCCTCCGCGACGACCACCCCCGGCTCGGTGAGCGGCGACCGGCGCGCATCGATCCAGTTCTGCCCCAGGAGGATCCGGGAGATTCGGTAACGTCCCGAGGATTTGTCCACCTGATAGTCGCAGCCGAGCAGCCCGATCGGGACGTCCCGCGGCTTCGGCGCCTCGCCGCCCCCGACGTAAGCGTGGCCGATGTTCAGCTCCGAAATCATCTCGCCGATCAGGTAGGTCAAATCGGAGCGATGGCTCACGTAGGGGACGAGGGCGCCGTACTTCGCCTTCATGGCCGGCCAGTCGACGCCGTGCATGTTCGAGACGTAGAAGAAGTCGCGCTCGAGCCTCCAGGCCTCGTCGAAGATCTGCCGCCACTCGGCGCGATGATCCACCCTGGCCCGCATTTCGCCGGTGCTCACCGCGCCGTCGCCCACCTTGCCGGTGGTCCCGGGCTTGGCGTCGAGGATGCCGACCTTGTCGTCCGCCAGGTAGGCGAGCTTGCTCCCGTCCGGCGAGAGGTCGAATCCGCCGATCCCCGAGATCACGACGGCATCCTTCCTCTTCTCCATGTCGAAGACGTGCAGATCGCCGCTGGGGCCGTCGGGGCCCCCGGTGAGCGTCGGGACGGGGCTCGACAGGTAGAAGACCGCCGATTCGTTCGCCCGCAGCGAGCCGTAATTCCCGGGCGGGACGGGGAACGCGGCGATCCGATCCTCGATCCCCGCCAGATCGATCTTCAAGGGCTCGGCTTTCTTCTTGCCTTTGTCCTTTTCCTTCTCCTTGTCCGATTTTCCTTTCTTGACCTTTTCCACGCTCTGCGCTTCCTTCGCATCCTCCCCTTCGTCCTTCTTCGCGCCCTCTCCGGCCGCTTTGACTTCGTCGGATTCGGGGGCGAAGGGGGAGGGGAGGTCCTTGCGCAGCGTCAGGGCATAGGGGCGCGTGGGGTTGTCGTAGACGTAGCTGAAGTCGAACGACCCGATGCTGGCGTTGAGGTCGCGATCGGAAAGGAAGTAGAGGTACTTCCCGCCGGGATCGAAGACCGGGGCGTAGCTGTCGTTCATCTCAGAGGTGAGGACGGTGACCTTTCCGGAGTCGAGCGAATAGACGTAGACCTGATGGAGCTGCTGGAGGTTCAGTTTGTGGTAGGTGAGCCACCGGCTGTCGGGGGACCAGGCGTAGCCGCTGATCTCCTGATATTTGGCTTGGTCGGCCTGCGTGAGCTTGCGCGAGCCGACGTCCAGGACGAACAGCTTCAGGTCCTTGTCGGCGAAAGCGATCTTCTTGCTGTCGGGAGACCAGACGGGAGGAAAGCGCCAGCCATGGCCGTCGGTGGTGAGGCGCTGGGCCGCCCCTCTTCCGTCCTGGGAGACCATCCAGACTTCATCCTCGCCCGTCTGGTCGGAGAGGTAGGCGATCCACTTGCCGTCGGGGGACCAGGCGGCGCCGCGCTCGTGGGCGTTGGAGGTGTTCGTCAGGTTCCGCGTGTTGCCCTTCTCGGCCGGGACGGTGAAGACCTCCCCCCGCGCGACGAGGACGGCGCGCTTCCCCTCGGGCGACAGGCCTCCGTCGGTGATCTGATCTCCCACCTTGACGAACTCGGTCCGCGCCGTACGCATGTCGCTCGGGACGCGGATCGCGACCTTCGCGCTCTTGCCGCTCGCGGTGTCGAGAAGGTAGATGTCGCCTCCCTTCTCGAAGACGATGCCGCCAGGGCCGGCGCTGGCCCAGCGCACGTCGTAATCCGTGAAGCTCGTGAGCTTCTTGAGGTTCTTGCCGTGCGTATCGCAGGAGAAGAGATTGAAGGTCCGGTCGCGGTCGGAGTTGAAGTAGAGGGTGTCGCCGATCCACATCGGATCGCGCGACGTGTTGTCGTTCTCGGTGATCTTCTCCATATGATTCGCGGCGAAGTCGTAGATCCAGAGGTTCTGGGTCATGCCGCCGCGATATCGCTTCCAGGTGCGGAAGTCGCGGAAGATCCGGTTGTAGACGATCTTTCTGCCGTCGGGCGAGAAGGAGGCGAAGCCTCCCTCCGGGACGCCCACCTGCTCCGGCATCGAGCCTTCGAGGTCGACGGTGAACAGGCGCCCGGCCCGGTCCTCCCAGGAGAGGTGACGCGAGCGGAACAGGACTCTCCGGCTGTCCGGAGTCCAGCCGATCACCATGTTGTTGGGCCCCTGGCGCTCCGAAGGATGGCCGGTGTCGGCCCACCAGGTGAGACGCTTCGGCTCTCCCCCCGACGCCGGGATCACATAGACGTCACGGTTCCCGTCGTATTGCCCGGTGAACGCGATCCACTTGCCGTCGGGGGAGTAACGGGGGAGCCATTCGAGGCCGGTGTCGGTCGTCAGCTGGCGGGCGACGCCTCCGGCGCGCGGGACGATCCAAAGATCGCCGCCATGGACGAAGGCGATCGAGTCCTTCGACAGCGCCGGGAAGCGCAGGAGCCGCGCCTCGGCCGGCGCCGTCTCCTGGCCGCGCGCCGGCAGCGGCGCGGCGGCCAGGGCCGCTGCGAGCAGGAGCAGGGCGATCGTCGAGCGACGGAGGGGGGCGCAGCGAGGGGAGGCGCCGAAGCGCGGCGCAGGTCTTCCGGGCACGGACGAACGGCGGGCCATGAATGGGCTCCAGAAAACGTCGGATGTTGGGTTATCCCTGGGGAACGAACCTATCCGTTGGGTACTATACGCAATCGGCGGAAGGGAGTTTCGGGAGCGAGCCCCAAGGGGATCGAGATCGCGGGCGAACGACGCCGGTGCTTGACTCGCCTACTCGAGTATTCTAGCTTTCCGGTGCTCCGGATCCCGGGCGGCCCGGGCCACCCGGGGAGACCGGATCGGGCGGGGGATGTTAGACTCCTGGCGGCGGCTCCCATCACTTTCAAGGATCCGAGGAGAGATCGATGCGCATGAGCGGTTCGAGGATGGCACGAGCTGCGGTCCCGTGCTTCGTTCTGTGGGCCGCCGTTCTCGGCACGGCCTGCCGGCGCGCCGAGAAGCAGTCCCTCTCCCCGCCGCAGCCGCAGCAACAATCCGCGGTGCCGGCGCCCGGGATGGGCGCGCCGCCGCTCGTCGACTCGCGCGGCCACGCGGTCCCGAGCGCTCCCGGAGGCGGCGAGGCGCCTGCCGGAGGTCAGCTGACCTGGAGCGTCCCGGCCGGATGGGTCGAGGAGCCCCCCTCCTCGTCGATGCGCAAGGCCCAGTACGCGCTGCCCGCCGCGGCGGGGGACCCCGAAGGGGGACAATGCGCCGTCTTCTACTTCGGCCCGGGACAGGGAGGCGACATCCAGGCCAACATCGACCGCTGGGCGAGCCAGCTCACCGACGCCTCCGGCGGCCATCCGACTCCGACCGTGGCGGAGTCGAACGCCGGCGGCCGGAAGGTCCTGAAAGTGAGCATGGAGGGGACCTACACGAACTCTCCCATGATGGGCGGCGATTCCGCCCCGAAACCGGGGACGCTCCTTCTCGGAGCGATCGTCGAGGGGGCGGACGCCAACTGGTTCTTCAAGTGCACCGGCCCGAAGAAGACGATGGAGTCGCACCGCCAGGAGTTCGACTCGCTCATCGCCTCGGTGCGCGCTTCCTGAAGCGCCCGACCAGGCTCCCTAGCAACCGCCGAGCCGCATTCGATTCGAGGGTCTCCATCCATGCGAGTCCAGACCCCGCGACTGGAGCTGATCGCCTCCACGGCCGAGATGGCCCGCGCCGAGATCGAGGACCGAGGCCGTCTCGCCCGCCTGACGGGGGCGCGCGTCCCGGCAGGATGGCCGCCTCCCTTGAACGACGCGGCTTCCCTCGACTATGCCGTGCGCTACCTTGAAAGAGATCCGGCGAACGTCGGCTGGGGAGTGTGGTACTTCGCGCTGCCGGCGCCGGCGGAGCTGCTGCTGATCGGGAAAGGGGGCTTCAAGGGACGGTATTCTCCCGACGGCACGGTGGAGGTGGGCTACTCGGTGATGGAGGACAAGCAGCGTCAGGGATATGGGACCGAAGCCGCGGGCGGCATGATCGCCTGGGCCTTCTCCCACCCCGAGGTGAACCGGGTCATCGCCGAGACCTACCCCGATCTGCGCGCTTCGATCCGCGTCATGGAGAACAACGGGATGCGCTTCCTCGGGATCGGCTCGGAAGAGGGGATCGTCCGCTACGGGATCACGCGGAACGAGTTCGCCAAGCGCCCCTCACCGCTTCGCTAGCGATCCCTTTTCAGGAGAAGGCTTGGGACTGCTCTGGATCGCCCTGATCCTGGGGATGGTGGAGGGATTGACCGAGTACCTCCCGGTCTCCTCCACGGGGCACCTGATCGTGGCCGGGGCGCTGGTGGGGCTGCAAGGGGAAAAGGCGAAGACCTTCGAGATCTTCATCCAGCTCGGCGCGATCCTGGCGGTCGTGATCTACTACCGCCGGCGCTTTCTCGGCCTGCTGAGCTTCAAGGCGCGGGAGGAGAGGCGATTCGCCGGCCTGCATGGCTGCATGATGCTCGCCGTCACGACCCTGCCCGTCCTGGTGGCCGGGTTCCTCCTGCACGACTTCCTGAAGGCCCACCTCTTCTCCCCGCTCACGGTGGCCTGGGCGCTGGGCGCCGGCGGGATCGCCATCCTGCTCGTCGAGCAATGGCACCCTCGTCCCGAGACCGTCGGGCTGGATCGGATCGGCCTGGGGCAGGCCCTTGCCATCGGCCTGTTCCAATGCCTGGCGCTGTGGCCCGGGGTCTCCCGCTCGGCCGCCACGATCCTGGGCGGGATGCTCGGCCGCATCGATCGCAAGACCTCCGCAGAATACTCCTTCTTCGCCGCCGTTCCGGCGCTGACGGCCGCGACCGCTTACGATCTCTACAAGTCCAGGTCCTTCCTGAGCGGCGGCGACGTGCCGTTCTTCGCCGTGGGGTTCATCGTGTCGTTCCTGTTCGCCTGGCTCGCCGTGGCGTGGCTCCTCCGCCTCCTGCAGCGCCATTCCCTGCGCCCCTTCGCCTGGTACCGGATCCTGATCGCTCCCGTCATCTATTACTTCGCCCGGTCCTGAGTGCCGGCCGAAGGCTTGGATCGTCCGGAGTCGGCCGATCCCGGGCCGGCTTAGGGTCGGACGAGCAGGCGCCCGGCGAGTCCGCCCGTTCCCCTCGGACTGCCCATCAAACGCTCTCCGGTGGTATCCTTGGGCATTCAGGGTTTCGTGAGATCGGTGCCGGGCGCGGGAGGAATCGATGGCGCGTCTTCGACTCCGCGTGGCTTGCCTCGTCCTGGCGGTGACGGTCGGGACGAAGCCGGGATTCCCGCTCGTCACGCCGCGGCTGCGCGACGGGACGCCCCGGGGAATCGCCGATCCTCCCGCGGCGGCGCGCGTCACGATGCCGGCGGTGTGGTTCGTCGAGCTGGCGAGCGCGCCGCTGGCGGAGGCGAATCCCGCCGACCAGCCGGCGTACCTGCGAAAGCTGCGCCTGGAGAAGGAAGCGTTCCGGCTCGAAGCATCCCGACGGCGGCTTGTTTGGCGGGAGCGCTTCACCTACAACCGGCTCTGGAACGGCGTCTCGCTGGCCATCGATCCGGCCGAGGTCATGACGCTCGCTCAGATCAAGGGAGTGACGGCAATCTATCCGGTCACCGAAGTCGAGCCGGGGGAGCGGATTCTCGCGAAGGATGCCATCGCCGGCGGCGGGCGGTGGTCCGGCGAGGCGGCACCCGCTTCCGGCGGTCTCGCCGCCGCCCTTTCGATGGTGGGGGCCGATCGGATCCAGGCAGCGGGGATCGACGGCGCGGGCGTCCGGGTCGCCCTGATCGACACCGGAATCGACTACCTGCACCCCGACCTGGGGGGAGGCTTCGGGCCGGGATTCCGGGTCGAAGGAGGATTCGACCTGGTGGGGGACAACTACCGGGGCCCGGGCAACACGCCGCTTCCCGACGCCGACCCGCGCGACTGCAACGGCCACGGGACCCACGTCGCCGGCATCCTCGCGGGGCGTGGCGCCGTCACCGGCGTGGCTCCCGGCGCCACGCTGCGAGCCTACAAGGTCTTCGGCTGCGTCGGAGGGACGCTGGCCGACATCGTCCTGGCGGCGATGGAGCGTGTCCTCGGCGACGGGAGCCGAGTGGTGAACCTGAGCCTCGGCAACGCGTTCCAATGGCCGCACTACCCGACGGCGCGCGCCGCGGACAACCTGGTGAACCATGGCGTCGTCGTCGTGGCCTCGGCCGGCAACGACGGAGACAGCGGCCTCTTCTCGCTTGATGCGCCGGGGGTGGGGCGCAAGACGATCGGCGTGGCGTCGACCGACAGCGCCAAGGTCCACACGCGGTCGTTCCGCGTCCTGGGAGGGGGCGACGTCGGCTACTTCCCGGTCGACCAGGCCCTGCCGCCGCCGCTTTCGGGATCGGCTCTCGTCCAGGACGTCGGGCACGGCTGCCTGAGCGACCGCGCCCTGTTCACCGGCGTGGCCGGGAAGGTGGCGGTCATGAGCCGCGGGCAGTGCGCGCCCCGGCAGAAGGTGCTCAACCTGCACAACGCCGGCGCCGCCGCCGTGCTGATCTACAACGACGAGCCGGGCGTCTTCCTGGAGACCTTCGAGGATCCTCCGATCTTTTTCCCCGTCGCCACGCTCTCCCGCGAGGACGGCACGGCGCTGGCGGCGCGCGCCCGCTTTCCGACGACGCTCGTCTGGACCAGCGATTTCACCGACGTCGCCAACGCGACGGGGGGCCTGGTTTCACCCTTCAGCGCTTATGGAGAGAGCCCCGATCTGGAGCTCAAGCCGGACCTGGCGGCGCCGGGGGCGCTCGTCTTCTCCACGCTGCCGCTGGCGCGCGGCAGCTACGGATTGAGGAGCGGGACGTCGATGGCCGCGCCGTTCGTCGCGGGAGCGGCGGCGCTGCTGATCGAGGCGGAGCCGAACGTCCCCAGCCAGCGGGTGAGGGACATCCTGCAAAACGCCGCGCTGCCGCGGGCGTGGCGCAAGAATCCGGACGGCGGGGGGCTCGAGCCGATCCAGCATGAAGGGGCCGGCCTGGTCGATGTCGAAGCGGCCCTCCAGGCCGATCTGCGCGTCGGGCCGGGAAAGATCTCGCTGGGCGAGATGGAAGGGGCGAGCGTCCGGCGCGCTCTGGAGATCGAGAACCGGAGCGCCTCGGCCCTCGCCCTCGCTTTCTCTCATGCTCCGGCCAAAGCCGTTCTTCCCGGGGGGCCTCCCGTCAAGGCCGCCGACGGGGCCGCCACGGTGAGCTTCGACCCGTCCCGCCTCGTTCTGCCGGCCGGCGGCAAGGCGACCGTTGAAATCGGCTTCACGCCGCCGGAGGGGCTGCCCGAGGGAAGCCTGTTCGGAGGATTCCTGGCGATCGCGCCGGAAGGGGCAGGGCGCACCGTGCGCGTTCCCTACGCCGGCTTTCAAGGGGACTATCAATCGATCGTCGCCATGAACCCCGACGCCTCGCCGTTCGGCAATCCGATCCTGCGCCCCGACTTCGAATTCGGTCCCAGCTCTCCGCTGACGATCGAGCCGCTTCACCATCAGGCGGCGATCGTCTTGTTCCACCTCCGGCATCCCGTCCGGCGCCTGCGCCTCGAGCTGTTCGACACGCCGAGCGGCCGCAGCCGCGGGCGCCTCGCCGAAGCCGGCTACTTCCCCCGCAACGGCACGGCCGAGGAGTTCTTCTTCCTGTTCTGGGACGGGCGGGACTCGCAGGGCGACCCGCTGCCGGCGGGATCGTACGTGCTGCGGCTCGCGGCCCAGAAGGCCCTCGGGGACGACGACAATCCCGCCCATTGGGAGATCTGGACCTCCCCGCCGGTGACCGTTCTCCGGTGATCGTGTAAACTACCCCGCTCGCTCCGGCCGCGCCGCGCCGCGGAACTCCCCGAGGATTCCTTGGAGCTGATTCGAAAGTTCTTCGAGAACGTCTACAACGTCCAGAGGCTGATCGAGATTGGGGGCCTCGCGGGGATGTTCGCGGTGGTCTTCGCGGAGACGGGGCTGCTCATCGGCTTCTTTCTCCCGGGAGACTCGCTCCTGGTGGCGGCGGGATTGTTCGCTGCCCGCGGCAACCTGAACATCGTCTCGCTGAACCTGGCGCTGATGGTGGCCGCCATCGCGGGAGACGCGACCGGGTACTGGATCGGCTACCGCGCCGGCAAGGCGATCTACGATCGCCCCGACTCGTTCTTCTTCCGCCGCAAGCACCTGCTGGCCGCCCATGAGTTCTACGAGAAGCACGGCGGCAAGACGATCATCATCGCGCGGTTCATGCCGATCATCCGCACCTTCGCCCCCGTCGTGGCGGGGGCGGGCACGATGAGCTACCCGCGGTTCGCCAGCTACAACGTGATCGGCGGGATCCTCTGGGTCGCCTCGATGACCCTCACCGGCTACTTCCTCGGCCAGGCCATTCCCGACCTGGAAAAGCACATCCACCTCGTCGTCGCGATCGTGATCTTCCTGTCGCTGCTGCCCGGAATCATCGCGTACCTCCGGGCGCGCCTCCAGTCGCGCCGTCGTGGTGGCCCGCCGCCGGCGGCTTTGATGTAAAATCCCCGCTCCGGCCCCTGCCGCCGCCGTGCCCACTCCCGGAGACTGCCATGCGCCGATCCTTGGTTCCGCGAGGCATGAGCCCGAGACGCGCCACGCGAGCGTGGCTCGCCGCGTCGCTCCTGGCCCTCCTGGCGTCGCTTCCGGCGGCGCAGGGGTCGCCGGCCGGGGCGCGAGCCCCGCGTCCCGGCCCCCGCAAGGTCTCCACGGCCAAGACGCCCTCCAAGCTGGCCCAGTTCCTCGAGATGTACAGCTCGTTGTACCGGGAGGTGCGCTACGAAGCCCAGAAGGCGGAATGGGCCGCGAGCACCGACGTCACGCCGGAGCACGTCGGAGGGCGCATCGCCGGCGACAAGGCGCTGGCCGCCTTGGTCGGCTCGACCTACGTGATCCAGAACGCCAAGCAGTTCCTCGCCGGCGCCGCGAGCCTCGCGCCGCTCGACGCGCGCCAGCTCAAGAAGATCCTCCTGGGCGCCGCCGAATCGCCCGGGACGATTCCGGAGGTCGTGGCGAAGCGGGTCGAGGCGGAAGCGAAGCAGTCCAGCATCCTCGATTCGTTCGAGTTCTGCCTCGAGCGGGACGGCAGCCGGTGCGTCAAGCCGACGACCGCGAACGGCATCGACGATATCCTCGAGAACTCGAGGGACCTTGCCGAGAGGCTCCGCGCCTGGAACGCCTCCAAGGAGGACGGAGGGCCGCTCAAGCCGGGGCTGGTGGAGCTGCAGGGCCTCCGGAACGCCGTGGCGAAAGAGATGGGCTACCGCTCCTTCTTCGATCTCCAGGTGGCGGACTACGACATGACCGTGGACGAGATGATGGCGATGCTCGAGGGATTCTTGAAGGACATGGAGCCTCTCTACCGCGAGGTCCATTGCTGGACCAAGTACGAGCTGGCGAAGCGCTACGGCAAGCCCGTGCCGAGGCGGATTCCGGCGCACTGGATCAACAACCGCTGGGCCCAGAACTGGGTCGGAATCGTCGAGGGCGTGGAGCTGGATCCCTACTTCAAGGACAAGACGCCCGAATGGATCGTGCGCAAGGCCGAGGCGTTCTACGTGTCGATGGGCTTCCGGGCGCTGCCGGAGTCCTTCTATATGCTGTCGGATCTCTATCCCGTGCCGGAGGGATCGGATCGGAAGAAGAACACTCACGCGTCGGCCTGGGACATGGACCTCGCCGGGGACGTCCGCTCGCTGCAGAGCATCCAGGCCGACAGCCAGTGGTTCTCCACGGCGCACCACGAGCTGGGCCACATCTATTACTACCTCTCCTACGACCGGCCGGGCGTCCCCATCGTCCTGCGGGAAGGGGCGAACCGCGCCTTCCACGAGGGAATCGGGGAGTTGATCGCCCTGGCCTCCCGGCAGCAGCCCTATCTCGCCGGCGTCGGAATCCTTCCGGCCGGCAAGTCGCTCGACCAGCAGAAGTGGCTGCTCAACGAGGCGCTCGAGGAGACCGTCCCGTTCATTCCGTGGTCGGCGGGGACGATGTCGCACTGGGAGCGCGATCTCTACGAAGGAAACCTGCCGCCCGATCAATTCAACCGGCGGTGGTGGGATTACGTCGCGAAGTTCCAGGGGGTGGATCCGCCGGAGCCGCGCGGCGAGGAGTTCTGCGACGCCGCCACCAAGACGCACGTCAACGACGATCCGGCCCAGTACTACGACTACGCCATCGCCACCGTGCTGAAGTACCAGCTGCACGACAAGATCTGCCGGGACATTCTCAAGCAGGATCCCCACTCGTGCAGCTACTACGGCAGCAAGCCGGTGGGCGACTTCCTCCGATCGATCCTCGAGCAGGGAGCGATGAAGCCGTGGCGCGACGTGATCCGGGAAGCCACCGGCTCGGAGCTGAGCACCAAGCCGATGGTCAACTACTTCGAGCCGCTTCGGATGCAGCTGAAGAAGGAGAACGCGGGAAGACAGTGCGGATGGGATTGACGGCCGCCCTGGGTCGAGCCTGCCTGCTGGCCTGCCTCGCCGCCGCGGCGCCGCCGGCGCCGGCGGCGGAGCCCGCGATCCTGGACAACTCCTTCCTGGTCGAGGAGGCCT